>JBQCFO010000352.1:0-4761 GCA_051959055.1 Ginsengibacter sp.
GTAGGCGTATCAAAAATAACCGCTTGTTGTTTGTTTACTACAATCATTCCATTACAGGGAACTTTTCCAAATGTTTTCGAGTGAAGAAAGGAGGTATGTACATAAACATTTTCGGTTAATGGAATTATAAGCAAAGCGTCCGATTGATAAACCGCTGTTGGAAGATTTATTTTTTGACCATTATTGGCCAATGGAATGAGCACTAAAGCTGTAAGTATAAATCTGGGAAATGATTTCATTATTTATTCTGCTTTTTAAAAATTCTTCAAACAGCGATAAAGCTCATTGCTTATTAGCGGTTCGCTGTTTTTTCAGGTTCATAAATAAGTTGTACCACTCCCGATTTAAAAACAGTGGTTTCGATAAGTCTTAAATCTAGCCGTTCTTTAAGATCCTCAAAAAGCGGTTTCCCTTTACCCAAAGCAATAGGATGAACTGAGATTCTATATAGGTCAATAAGTCCGGATTGAATAAAAGTTTTGATAAGGCTTGCACCACCATATAACCAAATGTCTTTGCCGTCCTGTTTTTTTATTTCAGCAATTTTGTTTGTTATTTCCGAACGGATGAAGCTTGCTTTGTTGTCCTGTCTGTCCTGATGGGAAAAAACATATTTTTTCTTTGAATGAACCTCTGACCAAAGTTTCAATTCTGTTTCACTTGCATTTGAGTCGGGCTGAAAATTGCCCCAGGTGTCATAACTCACTCTGCCATAAAATATGGTGTCAATGGTTGCCAGGAAGCCTTCAAAGTCCATATCATCATCCATTATACACCAATCAATTTCACCATTTATGCCTTCAATAAATCCGTCTAAGGTTACTGCTAAGTCTAAGATAATTTTTCTCATTTTATTTAATCTTGCATGGTTCAATACCTAATTCCTTAAGTCGTTTAAGATGTTCTTTCCTTGTACGTTTCTGTTTAATAATTTATTTTGCGACGGGTTCATCAAGAAATTTATTGATCATGGAAACTGTCGCTGATATTAAATTGCTATCCTGCGGAGTTGTTATTTCACCGATATACTCACCATGTCCGCCCGGAATAATTGCAAGACGTGCGTTTGAAATTAAACTTTGCATTTCGCCAGCATGCGCAGGAGTGGTAACATCTTTGTCGCCAATGATAATGAATGCAGGTGCTTTGATGGATTTCATTTGTTCGTCTGAAATGTCAGGGAAAGATTGCATCCGGGCTACATCTCTCTCATACATTCTGCGGAGCGCGTTTGTGTCGGGATTGATTTTCAAAAAGGCGTCCTTGTATGGTTGTGGCATACCTTCAAAGGTTGGCTTAGACATCATTTCCCAAAACCAGTCAGGAGCACCTGCTCTTTTATAAAATGTTGATGCGACGATAATTTTATTGGTCATTTCCGGATGCCGGATGGCAAACTGAAGTGTGGTGCTTGCTCCATTGCTGAAACCAAAAATATTGGCTTTATCAATGTTTAGTTGCTTTAAGAGTTCTGCGATGTCATCCGCATCTTGCTGAAAACTTAAAGGTCTGTCAATATCTGCGGTGTGTCCGTGTGCCTGCATTTCAACCGCGATTACTTTATGCGTTTTTGCAAAGTCATGAAGAACCCGTCCAAAACTGGTCTGCAGCGTAGAACCGCCACCATGAATTAAAACCAGCGGTGTGCCTGTGCCATGAATTTCGTAATACATTTTTAGTCCATTCACTGCAGCATAACCGCTTATGCTGTCTTGTTGTGTTTGGTTATCTATTGTAGTAGGAGAAGTCATTGTTTGCATGTTTGAATTATTGCAGCCTGAAAGGATCAAAATTGCAACAGTTATTGAAATGATTTGTTTGATCATTTGTCAAAATTAAATTTAGACGGTTCAAACAATAACCGAAAGCCGCCGGCAGTTCGTTCGTGGGATTTTTTATGAAAGCTTCCGGCTATTGTTCTTCATGTTGGTTGCAGTTAATTGATAAGATTCAATGATGACAATTCTTTTTCCAGGTGGTCTGCCGATATAAAATGAATGGCATGAAAACCCAGTTCGGTAGCTGCCGCAATGTTGTATTCATTATCGTCAATAAACACACAATTCTCAGCTTTAAGTTGATACCTGTCCAACAGTAGCTGGAAAAACTTTTTATCCGGTTTGATCATTTTTTCTTCGCCTGAAACAACAATTCCGTCAAGTAAAGAAAGGAAATCAAATCGCTTAATTGCAACAGGAAATGTTTCTGCAGACCAGTTGGTAAGTCCGTAAATTTTATACTTCTTTTTTAGCTCTTTCAGGATGACTACTGTT
This sequence comes from Ginsengibacter sp., assembly GCA_051959055.1. Taxonomy (GTDB): domain Bacteria; phylum Bacteroidota; class Bacteroidia; order Chitinophagales; family Chitinophagaceae; genus Ginsengibacter. Next base: position 2,274 of record JBQCFO010000352.1, read on the forward strand.
TCAGCAATCTCACCTTTCAGCATTTGTTCCCATTGGCTATGGTAAGCGTTGATATGATCAGCATAATCGGGAAACGATGCTTGTAAAATGGCAACGCCTTCTGCAAACGGTCTTCCTCTGTCCTGTTCCAAATTCCATTCGTTGGTGCACACATTGGAAAGAAACCAGTTCATTTTTTCATCATCATTAAATATTTCCTGGTATACATATTTGGGATTCCAGTCAATTAATACACCTCCAAACTCAAAAACAATTGCCTCAATCATGATTTGTTTTATTTTAAGCTCAATTTCAACATAATTTCCTTACGGTCCTGTTAACTATTATTCTTAATGTTGCATGTTCGACATTCTGATTAGAAACCATTTTCTTATTTTTAATTCAACGAACGCTGCCCATTCAATTTATTTCAATCTTTCCAATTGTCACTTTCTTTTTATTATGTTTTTGTAATCCCATTGAATGGCTCTTGATTTTTTCAACCACCTTTGTAAATCTACGGTTTCAATTTCAGAAACATGGTTATAGAAAATAGATGCATCTTTAAATTTTTCACCTCTTACACTTAAAGCTGTCTCTTCAAAACCCGCTCCGCTCCAAAACATTAAGCGAATTCCGGCTTTTTGCCTGCTGTAACCAACAATGGGGTTGCCATCTAAAAACCAAACAGGGTGGGAGTGCCAGATTTTACTTTCTGCTTCCGACAGTTCATTGTCAATAATTTGGGCAAGCAGGTTGCAAATTTCTTTGTCGTCCGTAGTTTGGATGTTATTGTATGCACTAATTTCTTTGTTCATTTCTGATCATGTTTTCTGGTTTCACTTTGGTTTAAACTATATTGAAGAATCAGCCTTATAGAGAAAGCAATTGTTAGCGTTTTAAAATAGATTTAAGGTCAGTTTAGTGTTCATCTGTAGTATTTACCTATAAAATTACAAATTATTTATACTGGCTTTTTTTATCAGATATCGTCCGCTTAGCATTATGAACAATGGATGAAGTATTTGTGATGAAGCGGATGTAGCGTTTAGTTAAAATGCCAGCGGTGTTATAGTCAAATCAGTTTGTAAATAAATTCTTCTATTTCAGTTTGTCGTGCATTGGCAAAACCTTTGTCTTTACCGATTTGTACAAAACCGCATTTCTCCAAAACTTTTTGTGAACCCAAATTGTCAAATGCAACCCGTCCAAAAATGGGTCTGGCATTTTCCACAGTTAGAAAGTTTTTAAGTGCGGTGGTCGCAATGCCTTTGCTCCAAAAATTTCTGTCAATCCAATATGTAATTTCCGCATCACCTTCTATTTCAAATTTCGAAATACTCCCTACGATAACATTATTAACTATTATTGTTCGCATATTTACAGTCGGATCGTTCAACAACTTTGTATATTTATTTAAGTATGCTGATTTGTCTGTCGGATCTTTTGGTGTGAAAGCAGCCAAATGAATGGCTTCTTTATCCAGCTGAAAGTTAAAGAAGAACTCTAAATCATCAACCTCTGTCTGTTGTAATATTATTTTAGTATCGTTGATCATTCGTTTACGTTTGTTGACTGGTTTTTATTAGATGATGATCGATAGCTTAATGGTTTGTTCAACCCTAAGGTTTCGTTGCTCGCCCGTTGGGCAAAACGAAACCTTAGTTAGTATAGGTTGTTTATTTTTTCATTACGCCATTTTTTTTATTGAAATCTTTCGTTTTTAACACTATTCTCAATTTTTGATATTGCTTTAAAAACAAATTATTTTTCACCATAAATAACGAGCGCATTTCCATCAATTATAACGTTTCCATTTGGATATTTCTGGTTAACCAATTCTAAAACCTCGTTTTTAATTTTTTCATGCATAGCGTCATCAGCTTTACTAAGCGCAGCAACAAATGGAGCTGCTATTTCGGTCATCATCGTCCAGTAAACCTCTCCTGTTCCACATTTCAATTTTCCATTCACTTCGTTCACCAAAGTATTTTTAAAACCTGCCCGGTTGAACAGTTCTTCAATCAATCCATTTTTAGAACAACGGAACATACCGGGTGCTCCCGGAGGAGGAGCAGGTACTTGCATGTTTTTGTTAATTGGGCCACCAATAGCAGTCACCCAGAAGTTTTTTTCAGGAGCATCCCAAACAGAAGTAACAATTCTGCCGCCGGGTTTAAGCACACGAAACATTTCTTTTGCTGCCAATTGCATATCAGGGAAAAACATAAATCCCAGGCGACAACTTATTGCATCAAATGTATTGTCCTGGAAAGGAAGTTGACAAACATCACAAACCACGAATTCCGTATTGTTTATTCCCTTCTTTTCTGCGTTTTCACGGGCAATTACCAACATTCCGTCTGAAAGGTCTGTTATCACCACTTTTCCGTCTTTTGCCTTCAATGCAATGGTAAGTCCCGGTTCTCCAGTGCCTGCGGCAATGTCCAAAACATGGTCTGTATCTTTTAAATTCAGCAAGCTGATCATTTTGTCGCCCAATGGTTTT
>JBQCFO010000353.1:0-4829 GCA_051959055.1 Ginsengibacter sp.
GTTCAATTAAAAACTACAGAAACCACTTTGTCACAAATAAAGCCAAATGAGCCGCCACCTCCACCCCCACCACCGCCGCCGAAATTGCCACCCCCACCACCGGTCGCAACCATTCAGTTTACACCTCCTAAAGTGGTAAAAGATGAAGAAGTAATAAAGCCACCACCAGAAATTAAACAAATTGAAGAAGCAAAGGTGGACGTAAAAACAGTTGAAGGCACAAAAGATTTGGGAATTGTAGCTCCTCCTTCCGATGAAAAAGGAACAAATGTGGTAGCTCCACCGGCTGAAAAGAAAGAAGATCCTGATAAGGTATTTACAAAGGTAGAAATTGAGGCCCAGTTTCCCGGGGGCGCTGCAGCGTGGACCCGATATGTAACACGTGCCATACAATCACAGATCGATGAATTTACAGATGCAGACTATGGAACGTGTGTGGTAAGGTTTATTGTGGATAAGACAGGCCAGGTAAGTGATGTACAGGCGACAACGATGAAAGGAACCAAATTGGCTGAAATTGCCGTAAACGCAATCAGGAAAGGGCCTAAATGGACTCCTGCTCAACAAAACGGACGTTATGTAAACGCATATCGTTTACAGCCTGTAACCTTGCAGAATCCGAATGAATAAATCATTTTTTTGAAGTTTTAAAAATAAAGGAGATGCTGAAAAGTGTCTCCTTTTTTCATCTAGGAAATTCGGAAGGAATAAGATGATATTTGACTTATGCCAAAACAATTTCCATTGTTTCTTTAATGACAAAGGGAAGGTCTTCGATGCTTTATCATTGGGATCTCCCTTACGAGCTTGAGAAAAAAGGAGGTTGGGTAAACCGTGATGTTGTTGAATGGTTTGGCAATTATGTTACTACCTGCATATCTTATTTGGCGACCGGGTAAACCATTGGATGGTTCTTAATGAGCCGATGGTATTCGCGGGTGCCGGATATTTTCTGGGAGTGTACGCGCTGGGGAAAAAAGGATTGAATAATTTTTTAGCAGCCACTCATCACGCTGCTTTGGCACAATCGTATGGCGCACGAATTATCAAATCAATGCAGAAGGACAGTAAAGTGGGAACACCTTTTCCTGCTCGTATATTGAACCTTTCAGAAGCATAGAAAAAGACAAAATCGCCGCAAAAAAAGCAGACGCACTGATCAACCGCTTATTTATAGAACCCTTGCTGGGATTGGGTTATCCAACAGGAGACGTTCCTATTTTAAGAAGGATAGAAAAATTTATAAAGCAGGATGATGAAAAAAACCTTGCATTTGATATGGATTTTATCGGCCTGCAAAATTATACGCGGGAAAAAGTGCGGCACGCTGGTCTCGTACCGTTCCTTCAGGCAAAAATAATCAAGGCAAACAAACGAAAGGTAGAAACAACGATGATGAATTGGGAAGTATATCCAGAATCGATGTATCACATCTTAAAGAAATGCAGCGCATATAAAAATATCCCCGAGTTGATCATTACGGAGAATGGCGCCGCTTTTCATGATGAAGTGAGACAAGGTAAAGTTGACGATGCCAGGAGAATTAACTACCTTAAAAATAATATCGCCCGGTTATTGCACGCAAAGAATGAAGGCGTTAATGTTACCGGCTATTTTGTGTGGACGTTGCTGGATAATTTTGAATGGGCTGAAGGTTATTACCCGCGGTTTGGTCTTGTGTATGTTGACTTTGAAACACAAAAACGTATTATGAAATCTTCAGGATACTGGTATGCTGATTTTCTTAGCTGATTAGATAAACTAACAAATAACCGCGGTTTAATTTATCAGGTTCACTTGTTGAGACATGTAGAAAAATAAGTATCTTTTTTGCGAAAAATTCATTGTCCTGCATTTATTACTTCAACAAATAAAGCGCCTCAAAAAGTAATTTTAATGTCGGACAACAGTGTTCCCAGTAAGATGGTGATTGACGCATATATTTTGCTTTTCCCGGAATATCTTCATCTTTCCACTTACTTTGTAACTATTAACCCAAAACCGGAAAATGAGAAAGAAATGAAAATTTATTTGAAAGAAGAACTTCAATCTCATTTCCCTGACCTTATTTTTCAAAGGCTGCAAGGGAAAGTAAAAAATGAATTGAAAAATCTTCTTGATCAATTATCAGTTCCTGTTTTAATAGTAATGGTGCATTTGCGAGAAGTTCTTTATCAGAATTTTTTCATCTAAGTTTGGCCAAAACGGCATTGAAGGAAAAAAAAGTTTCTCTATTTATTGCACACAAGAATAAATTTTGACTGTCCTGGCCGGTGGGGGCACCTACCAGGGAAAAAGCTAACGGTTAAAATTTGCCCGCTGGTTTATATCAGGATTGAGCGCCTTCCAAATTCTTTTCGCTGTAAGTATTCTTCAAACCAGGAAAATCGTGAAAATAAGGGTCGCGAAAAACCAGATCCGGAAGGGAGGTCCGGAGACTGTCGGTGCGGACTCCCGCCAGGAAACAAATTTTAGATTCATCTGCTCCTAAAAATATTTCTTTCCTGCCTCAGGCAAAAAAGCAACGTTTCACTACTTATAACATGCTTACCAGATATGAATTCTGTCTTTTTCCGGTAAATACATCGAATCGCCGGGCTGTACATTGAAAGCCACATAGAAAGGTGTAGTGTTCATCAACGGGCCGTTTACCCGCCACAGAGGAGGAGAATGAGGATTGTTATTGATCCAATAATGCAGAAATTGATCTTTCATCTTTACCCGCCATATACGGGCAATAGAAATAAAGAATCGCTGATCGGGTGTGAAGCCATCAATCTTCGTAATATCATGCCCTTCGGGAGTCATTTTAAAAGCGTCGTAAGCAATGGAGACTCCCGCTACGTCTGCTGTATTTTCACCGAGCGTCATGGCTCCTTTCACGTGCGCCGTATCCAGCACTGTAAACTTATTGTACTGGTCAACAACCTGCCGGGTTTTTGCTTTGAACTTTGTATAATCATCTTTCGTCCACCAGTTTTTGACATTGCCATACTTGTCAAACTGTGCACCCTGGTCGTCAAATGAATGCGTCAATTCATGGCCTATCACCATACCAATCCCACCATAGTTAAGGGCATCATCCGCGTTGTTGTCAAAATAAGGCGGCTGAAGGATGGCTGCAGGAAAAACGATTTCGTTGGCAGATGGATTGTAATAGGCTGTAACCGTTGAAGGAGTTGTGAACCATTCCGTCCTGTCGACCGGTTTATTCAATTTCGCCAGTTGATATTGATAGTTTCCGGCAGCAGCCGATGTTACATTTTGAAAATAATTGCCTTTCGTGATTTTTACATTCGCGTAATCCCTCCACCTGTCAGGATATCCTATTTTTTTAGTGATGGCAAATAGCTTTTCTTTTGCTTTTTGCCGGGTGCTGTCGCTCATCCAATCCAGCTTATCTATTCTTAGTGCTAATGCTTTTTGTAAATTATTCACCAGTTCGAGTGCACGCTTTTTAGCGTCCTCAGAAAAATATTTTTTTACATATAGTTGACCAAGCGCCTCGCCCAATGCCCGATCCGCATTTTCCGCCATAATCTCACCCCGGGACTTTTGTACCGCTTGCCCTGACAGTACTTTGTGGTACTCAAATGCCGCATCAGCAAAGGGCTTGCTGAGCACATTCGCATAGTTATTGATCGAAAAAGCCCGGAGGTAAAGCTTCCAGTCAATGATGGGAACGGATTTTAGCAGCGCATTGAGCTTATCATAATAGGCAGGTTGCGCTACATCAATAGAATCTGTTTTCGCGCCCAGGCCATTGAGTATATTTTGCCAGCCGATGTTTGGCTGCCGCTTTTCAAGTTCTGACACGGGCATTTTATTATAATTCGCGTTGATATCCCGCAATTCAATATTCGTTTTGTGAGATGAAGCCAATTGCTTTTCTATGTTATAAACAAGTTCCGCATCCTTTTTTGCGGTTGCCGTATCGCTGCCGGTAAGTGCAAAGAGGCTGGTGAGATACGTGTGGTATGCTTCGCGAATACGTGCGCTTGTCGGATCCGTGCGGAAATAATAATCTCTTTCCGGCAGGCCAATACCTGTTTGATAGATGTGAGCGATATTCAGGCTGCTGTTTTTATTGTCGGGCCCCACTCCGAAGCCTAAAACTGAATTATTCTCTGCTTTTGCCTGTGCGGCTATGAACTTTATAAGCGCAGTCATATCACTGATGCTGTCAATACCGGCGAGCAGGGGCTTGATGGGGTCATATCCCAATTGATTGATAGCGCTGGTATCCATACCGGAAGCATAAAAATCGCCGAGCTTTTGTTCTATGCTACCGTCCACATTGGCAGCCTTAGAAACACTATCCAATATACCCTGCAAACGTAACCGCTGGGGATAGTTCATAAACATGTAGGCGCCCACTCCCGCCTGCGACGGTGGTATCTGCGCGGTATCATACCATTTACCGTTTACATACCTGAAAAAATTATCTCCCGGTTTAACAGAAGAGTCAATTCCTGTTATAGCAGTATACTGTTTAATCGCCGTGTTTTTGCATGCTGCCAGGAAGAGTAGTGAAGTAAAAAAAAAGAGTATTCTTTTCATAAACAGAAGCTTTAAGTACATCAAATGATTAGTCCAACTTGTTTAATAATATTCGATTCTGTTGTCAAAGTTAGTTGTTCAGCTTGACAATCAGTGGCGCAAAAGGCTTTTTTTGCCCAAAGGCGAAAAGGGCACAAAGGTTTATAAAGGGCACGTTTTCTCAGCGCAAGGGAGTTTCGGAAACTGTCAGGCGGAGACATTCTGGGAAGAGAAATTATTTTAAAGACAAACGAAAAAAAAGGTAAGTTTGGGCAGCCTCTCTATTAATA
>JBQCFO010000354.1:0-5446 GCA_051959055.1 Ginsengibacter sp.
TGGCGCACATCAATATGCTGATGCGTGATCCCATCATTTACCGCATCAAACACGCCACTCATCATCGCACCGGCGACGATTGGTGCATTTACCCGATGTATGATTTTGCACACGGGCAAAGTGATAGCATCGAACACATCACACACAGCATCTGCACTTTGGAATTTGTTCCGCATCGTACTTTATATGATTGGTTTATTGAAAAACTGGAAATCTTTCCTTCACGCCAGTATGAATTTGCTCGGCTCAATATGACCTATACGGTGATGAGCAAACGTAAATTATTAACGCTCGTAAATGACGGCTATGTTTCAGGGTGGGACGACCCAAGAATGCCTACCATATCTGGTCTCAGAAGAAAAGGATTTACGCCATCCAGCATCCGCACTTTCTGTGAAAAGATAGGTGTGGCCAAGCGTGATAATTTAATTGACATCAGCCTTTTGGAATTTTGCATTCGTGAAGAATTGAATCAAACTGCCAATCGTGTCATGGCTGTTTTGAATCCTGTTAAATTGATCATTGATAATTATGATGAACAAAAAACTGAGGAATTAACCACTGAGAATCTTCCGAATGATCCGGAAAATACCAGGACGATTACTTTTTCAAAAGAACTTTGGATCGAGAAAGAAGATTTTATGGAAACACCGGTAAAAAAATGGTTTCGCCTGGCTCCCGGTCAAATGGTCCGGTTAAAAAGCGCATACATTATCAAATGTGAAAGCTTTAAGAAAGATGACAATGGAAATGTAACAGAGATACACGCCACTTATCTTCCTGAAAGCAAAAGCCATCATGATACCAGTCATTTGAAAGTAAAAGGTACCATTCATTGGCTCAATGCACGGAATACCGCAACTGCGGAAGTACGATTATATGATCGTTTATTTAAAGTAGAAAATCCCGCCGCAGAGGAAGGTGATTTTAAAGAATATATTAATCCTGATTCTTTAAAAATCATTAAAAATGCTTTTATTGAACCTCAACTCCTTCATGCTGAAACCGGCGCCCACTTTCAGTTTATGCGCAATGGATATTTTTGTATTGATAAAGATTCCACACCGGAAAAACTGATTTTTAACCGGACAGTTACTTTGAAAGAAGGGTTTAAAGCTTCATAAACCCGGAATCTATGTGAAGCATAAATTCGCCATTACTGATTAGTTTCTTTTGCTACAAAACGGGTGAAATGAATATAATGGTGAAATCTTTTTCGCCCAAAAACCCAAAAGAAAACAATGGTATGTCACCCCTTCGGGGTTAGGGTTTGGTGCAGGATGTTTTGCTATAATCATTACATCCCTTTGGGATTGGGTAAAACCTTTTTGAACAAAAAGTTACTCTACCTTAAATGGGCATAGTCCGGAAGGGATGATATAATTATAGACCGAAGGGATGATATAATTATAGAGCGTAAAATGCAACAAGAGTCCAAACCCCGAAGGGGTGAAATGAATATCATGGTGAAATCTTTTTCGTCCAAAAACCCAAAAGCAAACAATGGTATGTCACCCCTTCGGGGTTAGGGTTTGGTGCAGGATGTTTTGCTATAATCATTACATCCCTTTGGGATTGGGTAAACCCTTTTGAACAAAAAGTTATTCTACCTTAAATGGGCATAATCCGGAAGGGATGATATAGTTATAGGGGGTAAAATGCAGCAAGAGTCCAAAACCCCGCTGATATGGTTATAGAGCGCAAAATGCAACAAGAGTCATCGTTTTCTACCATAATTACAGTCTTTCAGGCTTGAAAACACAATCCCGATGAAATTATTATAGCATTGCTTACAAACAGTGTGAAAACTCCGAAGGAGTGACATGTTTTTTTATATCGAACTCACGTTAAAATACAATTTCGTTATATTTCTTCCTTTACTGCATCAGGCAATTAATGGAAGTACCAGAATTTCTTTTTCCCGGCCAATCTTTTCCTGCGATTGCCTGATCACGGCTTTAAAGAAATCAATCAGCTCATCTGCATGATAATCAAAAGTAAAAACCTGCCTTTGCTGCCACACATTATCCCTGATTTCTGTCATTAATTTTTTATTTTGTAACAATTGCTTTAACTCATGCATATTATTGAAAAGCAAACCAAGATTCATTTGTTTTACCAGCGATTGAACCGCAACCGTATGGCCTTCATTATTTTTTTGAAGCATCGGCAATCCTGCCAAAGCCAATGTTGCCAGGCGCGCGGGTATATTCAGGTCGTCCCAGTTGGCCCGCATTAATTCTCCCTTATTTTCACTTTGAAAAAAATGAAGCCATCCTGCATCATATTGTGAAAATTCTCTTACCCAGTTTTCCTGGTTCACATTCGGATGAATATGCAAATATCCGCGGGCAATTTGATTTGTTTTATCTATCCATTCCTTCCATTGTCCATGAGTAAAATCGCCATAAAAATGCAGATGAATATTTTCTTTTGCAAGTTCTTCCACATTGTAAGGATGCAATCCAATCGGACGGCCGGGAACAACGGTATGAAAAGCACCGTCTTTGTCTGACAGCAAGGGAGAACGCTCATCCGTAAACCAATCTTTCTTTGGCAGATCGCCATCCAATACAAGTGTTGAACCACTGTCATCATTTATGAGAAATTCCCCGAACCATTCTTTCATTTCATTGCTGCAATAAATTTTTCCATCTGCCTTTGTGAATAATTCAACAAGCTCATCCCAGGTTCCTTTTTCACGGCAAATCATTGGGCCTTCCTTAAAATGCCAGATGAAAGGTATACCCGTATTGGCTTTCAGCACTTCATAAGCAATCGGTACAGCCTGAAAATTTAAAAGCGCATAAATAATATCCGGTTGAATCTTTTTCACTTCTTCTTCCCAATTGTCGTAATCTATATCCTGAATATTTCCGAAAGGCAAAGGCCCAACATAATTATACCAATAAGGATTTCTAACCCACAGCCCATACAATTTATGCCCTTTTTCTTCCAGTGCTAATATCCGTTCAGGATTGTAGGCAAGTTCACCAACCAGCAATATTTTTAATCCATGTTCTCCCGGACAATTCACTGGTTTTTCACGAAATTTCTCATATCTTTTTTTCTCATCCATATCGTTTCCTTTGGAAGTATGAAAATGCAGAGGAACAGTTACCTTATAATAAGAACGGAAAGTATTAATGCCTCCAAGTGGCTCCTGCATTATCTTACAGCGTTGATTGGGATGATCAGTCCATTCGCAGGTAAGCGTACCTGTATGAATATGTTTGCCCTGAATTTTATTCCAAAATAATCGATTCAGGTCATCACTTTCCAGTTCATTTCTTTCTGTCCAGCGCATTTCACTTTTGCAGTGCATCACCTGCACCAATTGGTACCATTCATTATTTAATATTCCTTCTGCCTTCCGGTTATAATGGTGGATGAAAGAAGAATAAACAAGAACGGCATCAGGATTTTTTTGGAACGTATCAAGCAGCGATTGAAGATGATCTTTATAGAACAAATCATCGGAGGGAAGATAGGAAATATAGTTTGCATGTGCCATATTCAACGCATTATTGATAGAGGCACCAAGACCTTTATTGGCAGGATGCTGAAGGTATTTTATTCTTTTGTCTTCTGAATATTTTTGTGTTATATGATAAGTAAGATCAGTAGAACCATCATTCACAATGATCAATTCCCAATTTTTTAATGTTTGTTTAAGTAACGAATTGATTGCACGGGCGATAAATTTATCCTGTTTATAAGTGGGCATAATGACCGTTACCAAAGGCATTTCATCTTCAATCATAACTTATATTTTTAAAAATTCCGGCGCATTTATTTTCCTGTCGTTAATGGAAGTTTCCACTTCCTGGTGATACGCGCCGCTTGGCAAAATGCCACAACCGCCAAATCTTTTCATCACTCTTAATTGTGCAAGAACGTCTTCACCACAATGTTGTTCAGGCAAATCTTTCCAAAATTCAAAGCCACCTGACTCTGTTAGCTTTTGGGTATCATACATCACGCAACCTCCGACCCAGGCCACTTTATAAGCTTTTGGGTGCCCGGGAGTGCAATGATATTTTTCCTGAACATGAAGAATGTTTGCAGCGTTATGCAATTTGTAACGCTGCCACAATGAATCTTGCGGAATAATTGTTTCCGGTTGAATTTCATTTTCCCAAAATTCTATTTCCTGCTGATGTGGGCGAAAGTCATTCTTATAACTTAAGCCTGTAAGGGCAGAGCCCACAAAACCACAATGATATTTTTGCAAAATGTGTTTCATATTTCGCAAAACGTATGGTTCCAAAATAACGTCATCATCAAGAAATAAACTGTAAGTTGAGTCAGATTGTTCCAGTAAAAACTGCCTTTGCTGGGCCATTCCTTTTGGTGGAAAATTATTTAGAACTGAAACAGGATTGCCATGCAATTGCAATAAATTAATAACGGCCCGGATGGTTTTATCTTCATTAATATGATCCTCTAAAGATTGATCCGAAATGGTCACTTCAAAGCTCTTTTCCTGTTGAAAACAAAGGCTTGTAAGCGTTACTGCCAACGCTTTTAACCTATTGAAAGTCGGTATTAACACATGAATATCATGGATACTTTTCATCGTTAGATTTACTTAAAAACTTTACATGCTGCAGAAGCTTTTTATTTGCAATTATCCGGCCGGGATCATTTTGCCTGCTTTTCGAAAATCATTTTTTGAAACATCTCTGCCACGGTTAGTGTCGTCACCAACCGCAACTCTGCCCTGGTTTGTGTCCTCACCAACTGAAACTACGTTAATATCATTAATCCGGTGAATAATATCAGTTGTAGAAATATTCTTTAAAGATTTAATAATCTTTACTTCACAGCCAAGTTTTTTTAACAGTGGCATTTCGGGAATAGAAGTTTCTGTATAATCTGAGCCTTTTACAAAAACATCAGGATGAACTGCTTTAATCAGTTGCAGCGGCCTTTCTTCTGCAAAGGAAATCAGATAATCAATACTCTGCAATCCGGCCAAAACTGCAATCCTGTCTTCCAGCGTATTCACAGGACGGTCAGAGCCTTTTACTTTGCGGGCGCTGTCATCATTATTCACCCCAACAATTAGAACATCGCCTGCCTCACGCGCTTTTTCCAACAAGGAGATATGCCCTTTATGAATCAGATCGAAACATCCGTTTGTAAATACAATTTTTTTACCTTTTTTTCGTAATTCTTTTATCGTATTCAGCAATACTTCATCCCCCGAAATATATTTTGGAACGGGATTAAAATATGATTTCAATTCAACATTGGTACATCCGGTTGTGCCGTCTTTCTGTACCACAATCGCTGCCGCGGCAGATGCAATTTCTACACACGTTTCCATTTTTAAAGATGATGCCAGTGCAAGAGTTAATGCACTAATGAATGTATCGCCCGCGCCAATTGTATTTTTAGAATCGCGGGGAATGCAATCAACACTATAAGGCTTTTTACCTTT
>JBQCFO010000355.1:0-3462 GCA_051959055.1 Ginsengibacter sp.
GATATTCCTCTTTCAATTCAAACGGTAAGAGACTATTATAGCCATGTAGACCCGAGGAATTTTTTTGCTATTATCGCTCCCATTAACATGGTACTGATCGTGCTGAGCATCATTTTATTCTGGAAGGAACCAGGTTCAATACGTACTTATTTCATCGTTTCACTTCTGCTTTACGCGGTTATCGCTGCTTTAACTTTCCTGTATTTTGTTCCGCGTGACAGGATCCTTTTTACTATGCCAATAGAAGGTCATATTGAACAAATTAAGACTGCTCTATCACAATGGAAAAATATGAATTGGCTGCGCACCTTCCTGGGATTAGCAGGAGTTTTGTTTAGCATTAAAGCCGTAGATCGTTTTTATAAAATTCACTCATGATAATTTTTCATGGCCGATGCGGAGGAATAAGTAGCGAGTAATACTCTCTGGTAGATTACCCCAAATTTCAGCTCACTATTCTCCATTTACTTGATATTAAATGATGCATCTTTGCGTCAAAATCAGAGAAGACAGGTGATAAAAATTAATCAAAAATACTCATTCCCAGTAGAGGAGATATTGTTTTCATTTGCATTGGCATCTGAGGCTGCCGGAGTTTTTGAAGGCTACAATACCTTAATAACCGGAATAGGGAAAGTGAACGCGGCTTATGAAATGTCAAAAGCGATCCAATACAAAAGGCCATCCTTGATTGTTAATCTCGGATCGGCGGGAAGTAATGAATTTCAGAAAGGCGATGTTGTTTGTTGTACCCGATTTGTACAAAGAGATATGGATGTACGGGGATTGGGATATGCGCAATATGAAACACCTTTATCGGGCCTCCCCCCGGTTCTCGAATATGGTTTGGCCATGGATGGCTTGCCGGAAAGCATTTGCGGCACCGGCGATACTTTTGAAATGGCACATGCTGCTGAATTGTATAACGTCATAGACATGGAAGCATATGCGTTAGCGCTGATTGCCAGTAAAGAGCAAATTCCCTTCTTATGCCTCAAATATATTTCTGATGGAGCTGATGACAATGCAGCCGAAGACTGGACTGTACTGGTTCACAGGGCAGCTGAGGCTTATGGGAATATTTTGAAATTGAACAAAAACACGATAATCAGTTAATCCTTTTTATTCTGAGAAAAATTAATTGAAAAAGGATAATTGACTACTCACGAACCATTTTACGATTTTGGATCGTGAGTAGGTATCAATTGCTTGCCGGGTTTTTATTGCATAAAACTCTTGTCACGCAACTTTTGAAAAATGCGTTTTTTGTTCAGGAATGATATCCATATCCTCTTCGGCCACGATCTGCTTTCTTAAAATATATTTGAAGTAATAAGCAACCACGAGTGCCGCGGGAATGCTGATCGATAGCCAGGTGGCCATATCCCTGGAAATTCCCTGGAAATTCTTGTAGTAACGGAGATAAGCGCCCAGGCCTATAACAATACCAGCTACTGCTGCGAGAAAATAACCCAGAATGCATTGCCAGACCCATTTTGTTGGAAATTTAACCAGCGGTTTTAATTGTATCGCATTGATGATGCCAATTGACAGAAACATAAATAATATGTCGAAGGGAACGAACAGGGTATAATAGCCGAGCCAGAACACCCAGGGCGTAAAGAATAAAAACGGCCAGGTGCCCGAAAGGGTTTTCCGTTTCCCTACGATTTCAAACGTTCTGTTTTGCATTCGTGCAAGAAAGAAAACAAAAATAAACACAGATAAGGTATGCATGATAAACTGCGGAGTGTTGAGCAGCCTGTCGTGATCGCCGGTAAATCCGTGTGCAATGAGCGGGTGAAGAAAACCTAATAATCCGGGATAAACGATCATGGTGCCGGTTACCCATTTTTTTAAAAACATACTTTTACTTGATTTCATATATTTATGATTTAGAATAACAAAGTACCTTTATTTTGCAGGCAGGAAAAGGCATCTTTTCTGCATGAAATGATATATTTTGCGCCATGGCTTTACAAGGAACCGTCATTCGCACCATTTTCCAAACCGCTACTTCATTTGGAGCGGCTTTCGATACGCTTTGCCAGATGTCGGGTATCCAGCCTGAAGAAATTAGCGACTCTGAAAATATGGTTGAATGGGAAAAAGCAGCGCTCATTTGGGTGCCTCTTTTAAAGTTGTCAAACGATCCATTGATCGGCCTGCATGTTGGTATGGGTGTAAACAAGCTGCTACACGGAATGGTTGGCTTTTTGATTCAAAGCAGTAAAAATATTGACCAGGCGCTCCAGATGTTATGCCGGTACGGCGCTATGATATCGCCTATGGTTGAATACAGGTATTCAGTTAATGATGTAGCCATCCTGGAGATAGAGCAGAATAAAATGTGGCTGATGAAACATCCGGAACCTGCAAGGCATGCCAATGATTTTTTATTCGCAGCAATGGTCAATACGTTCTTTGCCCTCACGGGTAAACCCATTCGTCCTCTGAGGATTAAGCTGGCTTACAAAATGCGGGAAATTTCAGCATACAGGAAGTTTTTTGGCTGTGAGGTGCTTTTTAATAAAGATGCCAACCGCATCATTTTAAGTAAAAAAGACATGGCCACCCCGATACTAAGCAGCGACCAATCCATGTTCCAGTTATTCAACTCCATTGTGGCTGATAAGCAGGCGCTGCTGGCAGGGAACAGTATTTCAGGAAATTTAAAACAGGTACTATTCATGCAGTTCAAGGGAAGGATACCTTCGATTGAAGAAGCTGCATCCGTATTGCATATCTCACCGCGTAATTTGCAACGCAAGCTGCTGCAGGAGCAAACCACTTTTCGCAATATTGCCGGCGAAATAAGAAAGGAAATTGCCTTTCAATTAATGCAAAATCCGGCGATAAAAATATCCGAGGTTTCTGACATCTTAGGCTACTCCGATCCTACTGCATTCAGAAAAGCCTTTAAATCGTGGACAAATTTAGCGCCGGGGACGATAAGGAAAGGACAGGCTAACCAGTAACATCAGGATTAAAAAAGCTTTTCAGAAATATTGATCAGTACAGAAACCGTGATAAAGAAACTTTCGTAAACAAGATCAAGGAGTATCACATCGATCGTGCATAATAATATACTGTCATAATCAACTTGCAATGATGATGAATTCTTAACTGCATTTCGTGTTAAAATAACCAGCAGTAAACCAACAAATATGTAAGATTCCTATTTTTAAAAACTACGAAAGATTAAAACTGTCTTTTTAGAATATTGAGCAGATTAGAATGGAAATCAGGGCTTCCAATTAATCTTTGAACATTGATAGCATTGGCCTTTTAAGAATTTAATAAGTGCCGCTACCCGAAAGTGTATAGGTATGGGAAGCATTACTGTTATCACTCACCATACAGGAAAAGTTGAAAGAATTGGCGCCTGATTTGGTAATAGAACCGCTACCGGCCACAGAAGTAAAATGAATTTGAACATTATATCCCAATATATATGGAGCA
>JBQCFO010000356.1:0-4022 GCA_051959055.1 Ginsengibacter sp.
CCCGGATTGGTATAAACATGACTTGGATAATTGATATTATCTGAAATGGTACCATCGCCAAAATCCCATTTCACATGTGTATAATCGTAGGAAGTATTCGTGAATCGCACCAGTGTGGGCGCGCATTGAGCATTATTTACAAACGAACTGACAAATGAAAAGTTGGCATTGAAATTCTTCACCGTGATTTGCTGATAAGCCGTATCTGCACAACCGGTATCCGGATTCTTTGCAATGAGCCTTATCGTATAATCTCCGGGCTTCGTATACGTATAAGAAGGAGAATAGGCGGCAGAAGTGCTGCCGTCTCCTAACTGCCATTCATACTGCGTATTATAGCTGTTATAATTATTGGTATTGTTATAAAACTGGATGGTGGAATTCAAGTGAAAAACCGTTCCGTAAGCTGAAAAAGCCGCTTTCGGCCCGCTTACAGATGCGATTTGTGCATAAGAAGAAGTATAAGAAATACAGCCGGAGGCATCAGTTATGCTTAGTACCACATTATAACTTCCCGGATTGGAATATGTATGTGATACAATGTCTGCGCTGGTGGTAGTGAGTGATTGTCCATCTCCGAAATTCCATTGGCGGCTAATGATAGTTGTATTTTCAGCTTTGGAAGTATCGCGGAAACTAACGGGCGATTTGAAGCAAACATTGTTTGTTACTATTTCAAAACCCGCATTTGCTCCTTTGATTTTTACGGGAATAAAATTGGTGGTATCATAGCATCCAAGAGGTGAGCGAACAATTAATCTGAGGGAATCCTTTCCCTTCGGAATGTTATTCACACTTGCAGAAAAAGGCATGGTGGTCATCCAGTTGTAATAGTTATAAAAAGTGGTACCATCATTATATTGTCCATTTTCCAGGTAATAATACATCGAGCCGTAACCATATGATGTTACATCCAGATTGGTAATCGTATAATTCAAAGATTCAGCCGAACAAAGGCTTGTTTTTGAAGAAGACAAAACCGGATATTGTTTTAAAAGAACAGTGGCTACCGCGGAAGTTTTATTTGTACAGGTATTATTTGTTGTAGTCAATGTGACATTATAGTATCCGGTTTTGGTATAGTGATGTGTAATTTGTGGTGTCTCTGTATTATAAGTGGCCGTTGCTCCGTCGCCAAAATCCCAAATCCATTTTTGCGCATAGCGCGATGCCTGGGTAAATGTGATGGTTCCCCTATCGCCGATGCAGGTTGGTTCTACCCTGGTTATTTGTGGAAACGAGGGCAATACGGTGATATAATCAGTTTTGGTCATCGTGTCGCTACAGCCGGGATTAGATGTAATAAGTGTAATCGTATATTTTCCGGTATCTGGAAATGAATAGGTAAATGAGGAATTCATTGAATTTGCCCAATATGAATCATTAACATACCAGCTACTCCATGATGAATTTGTCGCTTTTTGTGCAAATGATACCGCCTGGTTGCCACAAATGGTTGTGCCTGAATCGGAGCTGAAATCAGCTTTAGGTTTGCCATACACAGTAATGTTCAAGGGGGCTGATTGCCCGCTACATCCTTCTGTAGTAGTGTATTTCAGCGTTACATAAAAACTTCCTGTCTTAAAAGTATGTTCTGGTTCTGCTTCAGTAGAAGTAGTTCCATCACCAAAATTCCATGTAAAAGAAGCAAGGGGCATATTAGAATACATTCGGAATTTTTTTGTGAGCGATTCGCAACTACTTATATTGTAGTCAGTATTAATAGATACATAAGGCTCAGTAATAGTAACAGGCAGCGACATGCTGTTTCTACATCCATTTGCATCGGTTACAAAAAGAGTTACATTCCTATAATTGGATTGTGAAAAGGTATATGAAGCAGTTTTGCCAGTTGCCTGGATCGGCAGGGGATAGTAATAATTGTCAAAATTCCACTCTGACTTCACGGCGCCGGTTGTTGTATCCTGAAAATTTACAGTAACCGGTGCAAAGCAATATTTTGGAATGTTAATTACAAACCCCGGCTGCAGAAGTTCTTTTACATCAATTTTCTTCGTTACTATTTGTTCACATGAGCCAAATTTGTTGGTCAATTGAATGGTATGTTCACCTGCATTATAAAAAGTGTAACCATAGTAATAAGTTTGAGCGCCATCAATCGTCCAAACAGAAGAAGTTGGTGCAGGCGTACTTTTATTTTGAATCGTTATTGTTGAATTTTTACAAATAATATCCGGAACACTGAAATCCGATGTAAATTCTCCAACATTCAGATAGGAAGTTTTCGTCAATGTGTTTTTGCACCCGTTGACGCTTTCTGTCGTAAGGCTGACCGTATAGATTCCTTTTTTATTAAAAGAATGGATTGGATTTTTTTCTGTTGATGTGATGTTATCTCCAAAATTCCAGGTGTAAGATAATGGCCCTGCACCTTTCGAATTATCCATCATGGTTACCGGATCATTTGCGTAGCAAACAAAGGTTTTATCTGCATTGAAATCAACGGTTACGCCGGGCAAAATTTCTAACATATCATTTATCGTTTTGCTGGCCGTGCAACCATGGTTGTCGGTCACAGACAAAGTAACCGGTACTTTCTGCGCTGATACATAAGTGTGACTAATCTGCGAAGATGAACTACGATCGGTAAATCCATCTCCGAAGTCCCACATATAATCTACAATGCTTCCATTATCTGCAGTCGCTTTTCCGGTAAATGTGATCGGCTGAGGTGTGCATCCCTTTATCAACGAAGAAGAAAAATCTATTACAGGCTTTTTATTTACAATTAGGGTTTTTGTTTTGACAGAAGTATTATTCCCATCAACAACTGTAAGCGTAACAGAATAAGATTTCTCCTCAATAAAAACGGCGCCTGCATTTTTAATAGAAGAGGTGTTATTATTTCCAAAATCCCATTTATAAACTGCTGATGACGACTCGCCAGAAGTAGTATTGGTAAAAAAAACCGTGAGTGGAGAACAGCCTTCGGACCGGTCCATTACAAAGTCCGCTTTTAATTGTGCAAAAGAAGATATCTGAATGAAAAGCAGGAAGACAATAGAGAAAATTGAGAATTTAACAGTGTTTGGTTTTATCATAGCTTTGGTTGAAAACGGGAACAATATACTTTGTTTATCTTTTTATGACAAATAAATTATAATTTTTTACTATCTCTATTTTAAATTTAACCACGCGTTGTTTTTCATTAACGGCAAAATCTATATAATAATTATCTTTAAGAAGAAACAAATTTTTTGTTCGCCCAAATCAATCCTGGAAGTTTTTTGAGAAATAACAGGCCTTCCTGATGTGCTGCCTTTGATAATCTAATAAAAACGCATTGCTACTATTTCGAGAATCTTGTGGCAACGGCCTTAGCTGGGCACATTTATTAGAAGGTCGGATTTATATGCTGTTTTGATATAAAAAAATAACACGAATTCAGGTTATTTGTTGGTTTACTGAAGGAGGAAAAGTTGTTAGATAAAATATTATTAAAAAGATAGGCCCCTGTAGAAACAGGGGCCGTTTACCAAAACTAACTGCTTATGAGAAAATTTGAATTTTAAAATTTGAATTCATTTATAGTTATTCAAACGACATGCCAAAAAACCTTACAGAAGGAGAAAAAATTGCAATTATTTAAAAAACGAAAAATAAAATGTTTCGTTGAACTAAGAGTAACAGGGATTTCACAGATTAGCGTTGTTAAAAATCAGGAAAATATTTTTTATTGAATCGGGGAAAAATAACCTGTTAATTTTTCAAGGGTGAATGCTTGAATTGTTTAATTCGTGCAACACTTTCGCCTCACCCCAAAATCTTTCGCCAGAAATGGCATTCATGTGTGCAATTATTTCTGCACAAATTTCATCATTGATTTGCGTGTCGTAAATTCGAATAAGCTCTTCTTTATTAATACTTTCATTTCCCGGTACATTCATATAAGGAACCAGTTTTACTTTTAATTTTCTTTGCAATTTTTTTACATGAGAAAAGAGTTGCTGCTCGCTGATGCGAAAAGAGTAAGGCAACTCTTCAAAAAAAAGAACTTTTAT
>JBQCFO010000357.1:0-2778 GCA_051959055.1 Ginsengibacter sp.
TAAGTACTAACGGGCCCTTTAGAAAATAGACGCCTTTTGGTACAACAATCCGCCCACCACCGTTATTACTGCAAAGATTGATCACACTGTCAAACACCGGCCGCGCATCGGTTTTATCATCAGCGACAGCTCCGTAGGAAAGAACAGAATATTTTTTATCTTTAAAAACAGGCGCATGAATATTCTTGAGAATGGATTGAACATCTCTAGAAAAGCTATTGAAACTACTTTGTTGACAAACACCCTGAAACGGATTTAGGAGCAAGCATGCAGTCAAGAAAAAAAACAAGCGAATACAACTGTAAGCATGTTTTATTCTTTGCAATCTTTCAGATGATAAAACCACGTTTCCGGGGCCTCGTACCTTTTGTCTTGCTTCTTCACGAATATAATATTCTTTCATTTTGTTTTTCAGTTTAATCATTGGAAGCACCCAACGCCTGTCTGCCGCGGGTCTCCTGACCTGTGCAATAGCGTTACTTATCATTTCGTTATTATTATCGGTATCATAACGATCAATCTAATCTTATTAATTCCAATAGGCCCTTTCCTTTTTCTCTATAATAATCAATGCGCTACTATGGTGCCAGTCTACAGCATGTCTCAAATCCTCCTCTTTCGTGATTTTTATGAAGCTATATAAGCCCCTGATTACACATCTGTATGTTGTTAAGCAAAATAGGATGATTCTCACAAGAAATCAAATTACTTTTAGAAGCAGAAGTTTTTGCTATCCGTTAAATTTAGTAAAGAGCAGTCACAGGTCGGAAGACCTGCGCCAGCTTGGGTGATAAAACGCCTGCCTTATCTTTTAAAAGTTGACGATGGCCCATATAATTTTATTATTCCCTACCCGGGCAACGATCCTTTCGCTTTCCTCATCTTTTCATTCGTTCGTAAAGGCTATTGTAATCAAAAGTGAATCGACCGATTTATCTTAAGTTTTGGCCCTTTAAAAATTTATGGCAACAATTTTTTCATTTTTCATCTTCTCTTCATCTTGCGCTTCTAAGTTTGGTTTGTAATCATTATTAATCTAAACAAAAAAACATGAAAACGACATTATTATTTTCAGCAGCATTATTTCTGGCAACTGCCTCTTTTGCACAAACAAATGTAAACACGAATGCTACCGTGAAAAAGAAATCTGAAATCAAAGCGAACAAAGTGAAAACCAGTGCTGATGCTTCGTCTGAAACCAACCTTCAATTAAATGCCACGAAAGTGGAGCACAAGACAGCAGCAGCGGAAAAATCTTCTGCATCTGCAACAGCAAATGAAAAAGGCAAACTGATCAGCGACATTGCAGCAGATAAACCGGATGGGAGTGTTCAAGGCAACGAAAAAGGAAAATTGATCAGTAGTATTGCCTCTGATGGGAAAAGCGAATCCGGTTCTGTTCATTCAGATATAAATGGCAACGCAAACGCAAATGTCAATTACAATGGTCATTTAAAAACCAATGCTAAGAAGATCACCCATTCAGCCAAAAAGATAAAAGCCTCGTCTGCAAACACAAGACATACCGGCTCAGCTGCAATACATGCTGTAAAGGTACCGGTTTCAGTAAAAACCCAAGCTGGCGTTGCAATTCAGATAAAGTAAGAACAAAAACAGGTTTTGCATTAATTTGCAAAACCTGTTTTCCAAATTTAAATAATGAAAGGTTCAATCATATTAAAAACTTTGGTGGGATTATTATTAGTTGCGCTCCTTCCAAAATTGTCGCTGGCAGACGGCGGAAAACCAAGTATTGTTTTCAGGAAAACCCTGATGAATTCTATCCAGGATACCCTTCCGCCGCTGCCTGCTCAAACCGCAGTAAATAAAGATGAGAAAAAGGTAAATACCATTAAAGTGCTTCCAAATCCTCATCGGCAGCCGGTTCCCGTTCCTGTAAAAGTAACAGTTCCACAGGTTAAAATCATCAAACCAGTGGTGAAACCAGTTATTAAAATACTTCATTAAAGTCACGAATAAAACCATTATGAAAACGATCTTATTAATTATCGCTATGGCAACATGCAGTCAATTTTGCATGGCGCAAACTGACTCTACTGCAGTTGATAGTATCCCATCAAAATCCACATTAACCCTTGCTGCTGTTTATTCAAATAATGCAAGTTATTACGGCGAGAGTGCTGCAGAAAAAATTCCATACGCTGCTGTTGCTGTTAACTACCAGCTTAAATCCGGTGTGTATTTGACCGGCCAGACTTATAAACTTTTGAATGATAAAAGTTCAACGCTTTCTGCCGCAAATCTCGGTGCCGGAGTGAACTTTAAACTGGCAAAAAATTTCACAACAGATTTGAGTTACAGCCATAGCTTTTATGCCGCTAATTCACCCTTGCTACAGGCAGCAAATGCCGATAATGCGAGTGTTGCACTTTCTTTTGAAAAGTGGATCACCACAAGCCTCATAGGAGACTATGCATTTGGGAAAACCAATGACGCCTTTGTAACAGCCGCTATTTCCAAACAGATCAACCTTTTTAGTATTGGCAAAAAAGATGTGGTTACTATCACTCCTTTAGCAAATATTGTTGGAGGAACTCAGCATTTTTACCAAACGTACATTAAAGAGAAAAAAATCCGGGATAGCGTATTGGGAATTTTACCGGTACCGGTTTTGGGAAGACCAAATTCCGGTCAGCATACAGATACGGTATCGACCACCGCCTTTAATGTTCTGTCGTATAGTTTAAAACTTCCACTCGCTTATAACCGGGGAAATTATGTAATAGAAGCAGCTTACCAGTTGTCTTTGTTAAGTGA
>JBQCFO010000358.1:0-33236 GCA_051959055.1 Ginsengibacter sp.
AGAGAGAGTAAGATTGCCATAAGCACCGGGAGTAATGGTTTGGGTTGAATTGATATTTTGTGTTCCGGCATTGGGAAAATCAGTAATCGCCGGCATTGCAGGAAGTGCGGGCAGATTTGGTACGCCGGTTACATTTCCTCCAGACGGAACAGGCCCCTGATAAATACTGCCTGCAGGCTGAGTTACGGTTCCTGTCACTTTTCCGGAGGCACCAAAAGAGATATTTCCATTTACATCAATATTCCCGTTAATGGTAGCTTTAGGACCTGCAGATAAAACAGATCCTTTGATTGACTGAGAATTAGCTGCAGAAATATTTCCTGTAATTACAGTATTTGAAGAAAGCAGTATGGTACCGCCGCTGATAATACTTCCATTGATAGAAAAGTTACCGCCGGTTTTAATATCCGTATAACTTCCAATGATACCACCTTTAATGTTGTTTGCAGAGCCCAACTGAACTTCACAACCTTTGCAGTTCCCATTGCCGGCAAACAAAACAAAATCACTGATTTTTAAACTTTGCCCTGTTGACACAGAAGGGATTTCAAAAATTGTGAGAAGAAGAATTAACCATTTAAACCTCATAGCCAATCGTAAATTTTTTTCCATAACAAGAGTTTTAGGAGCCGAAAAAACGGCCCGGTTTGGTATTAATGACAGGAATAGCAACAACAGAAGCACTTTGGTTAACGGTTAACCGTTAATCTTCTAATACTTGAAATAAAATGAGGGGTAACAAAAGGTTTTGGAAAGAATTGGACTCGGTAAATGTAGAAAGATATTGGCTATGAAAAAAATTATTTTCGATTTAGTGTGTTGCAAAGGAATTATGAATTGAGCGTTAAGAATTAAGAATTGAGCCGGGCCATTCAGCAAAAGGACAAAATAAGACCATTTTAAAATTTTCTCACCTTAATTAGCAATTTAGCGGATTATCACATTAATTCGTGGAAAAAAAGAAATGAGTGAAAAGGATATTGCAAATACGCGGTTAATATCTCAACAAATCACCTACACCACATTCTCGTCGGCTAAAGAAATTCTGGAATGGATGGGTGCCATGCAGGCACAGGACTTTAACATGGCTAAATGGGCGATCGGTCTTCGTTTGAAAAATGCAACCGAGCAAAATATACATTCGGCTATTGATTCAGGCGAAATATTCCGTACACACCTGTTAAGGCCCACATGGCATTTTGTTTCCAGAGAAGACATTTACTGGATGACAGAATTGACCGCGCCTCGAATATTATCCTCCATGAAAGGAAGAAATATTCAGTTGGAACTTTCACCAGAGGTTTTTAAAAAAGCGAATAAAATAATTGAGAAAGTATTAAGTGGAAATAAAAATTTAACCCGGAAAGAATTGATAAATGAATTAACCAAAGCAAAAATTGAAACAGATAATAACCGAGCCTCTCACATTTTTTTTCAAGCAGAATTAGAAGGAATTATTTGCAATGGAAAAATGAAAGATAAGCAAACAACTTATGCTTTGCTCAATGAAAGAATGGAAAAACCAATGCCAATAAAAAAAGAAGAAGCATTATACAGACTAGCTTTCAAATATTTTCAAAGTCACTCCCCGGCTACATTACCGGATTTTTTCTGGTGGTCTGGTTTATCAGCTGCTGATGCAAAAAAAGCCCTAGAATCAATAAAAAATAATTTCATTTCTGAAAAAATAAACGAACAGGAGTATTGGTTTCCTCATTCTTTTCCTGTGGCAAAAAAAATGAAAGAGCATGCTTTTTTATTGCCGGCCTTTGATGAATTTTTGATTAGCTATAAAGATAGAAGCGCAGCAATTAGTGCGGAGCATCAAAGTAAAGCGTTTTCAAATAATGGAATCTTCTGGCCAACAATTGTTATTAACGGAAAAGTTGCAGGACTATGGAAACGTGAAATAAAAAAAGATCAAATTAGCATTGAAACAAGTTTTTTTGACAAAAAAAATAACGTAAATAAAGAATTAATAAAAGATGCGTCAGAAAAATTTGCAACGTTTTTGAAGAAAAAACAGAAGTCATAAAAAAAAGTAAAACCTGAAGTAACATATATCAAAACCTATATCTTTATAAAAAACCATTAAAATAGTTATGAGATACATTACCGCTTCAATTATTGGACTTGCATTTATCATCGGATTATTTATTGTTGGAAACGCTTATAAATCCCGTGCAAAAGCGCAGGAAACCATCAGCGTTACCGGTTCTGCAGAAAAAGATTTCGTTAGTGATCTGATCGTATGGAAAGGTTCCTATTCGAGGAAATCCATGGATCTAAAAAGCGCTTATGCAGAGTTAAAAGATGACGAAAACGCTATCAGGGCTTATCTTTCAGGCAAAGGCGTTCAAAATAATGATATGGTTTTTTCTTCTGTAAATATTAATAAAGAATTCAATTACCCAACTGATGCTAATGGCCGTTCATTGGGACAACAATTTACAGGATTCAATCTTACGCAAACTGTGAGAATAGAATCGAAAGAAGTAGACAAGATCAACCAGCTTTCGAGAGAAGCGACAGAATTAATCCAAAAAGGAATTGAATTTAACTCGCAAGCGCCTTTGTTTTATTATACCAAACTGACAGAAATAAAAATGGATCTTCTGGCCAAAGCCAGCGCGGATGGAAAACAAAGAGCGGATATCATTGCAAAAAATGCAGGTAGTTCTTTGGGTAAATTAAAGAAAGCAACATTGGGAGTTTTTCAAATCACCGGCAAAAATACCGATGAAGATTACACTTATGGCGGCGCATTCAATACTTCCAGTTTAAATAAAACAGGTTCTATTACCATAAAGATGGAATTTGCAGTGGAATAGGAGGTTTGAAAGTTCAAGATTTAAGGTTTAAAGTTCAAGGTTTGAGGCTGATGGTTGAAAGCGCGGGACATCACTTTACAGTAAACCAACAAATAGTGCAGATTCTCATTTTTGATAAAAAATATGGAATTTCTCCTAAACCCTTTTTACCAAACCTACAGAATCTCTTCCAATTCCTTTTTTACTAATCTCAGATTAATCAATATCGTTATGATAAATAAAACTATTGCAGTAAGCCATACGCTCCAATGCAGCAGCCCTGGAAGATTTGCGCGACTTACAAAAGATAATTGCAGAAATAGAAGGTGCAGTATTTCTGTTAGAATCAAAGCCGCTAGAATAATGGATAAATAAACCGGAAGCCACGTTTTTGCAACGCTTGTCGCGAGCCATTTTGGCGAATATCCTAATGTAAGCAACAAACGTAAATTGTCTTTGCTTTTAGCAATCATCAGTTGAAGGTAAAATGAGAATAACATCAGCGCAAGTACGATTACTAAAATTCCAAACACGCCCAAAGCGCTTACGATATTTTGCAAAATACTTTTGATGCGGCTGAATTTTACTTTGTCTTTATTTAAATGATAATCCTGCTGATCAAGATAATTAATCAGCTTCGGATCATTTGCATCTTTTGTTTTGATATACACTCTTGCTGCATGAACGCTGGTGTCGCGCATGAAATAAAAATTGCTCCAGTTCATAAAAGTTTGGGGCACTAATAATGAATTAATCCTGTCGCTCAATGCCACAATATTCCCCTTAAAATTTTGGGTGCCATAAGGGCCCGAGCATTCTAAAATAATATTTACCGAGGAAATAGTTTTAGCAGAAAGTTGCGGCAAACCCTGTGCTGGCGCGAATACATTATACATTTCAAGAAAATCGGAAGAAAAAATAATTGGTACTACGATTTGTCCTGGCTGCCATGTAAAGGACGGCGGCACTGTATCAATAAAATTATCATCAATACTTTCTAAAAAAAGATCGGTGCTGAAAGGGATAATATCGCCGGCAGTAGCGCGCACCCTGAATTTATTGGAGATCAATGGCGCAACTCCTGCAATGGTTGGTTGCTCCTTTAGTTTTAATAAATCTTCATTTGTAAAACTATTATCCTTTCCCATATTGGCATTGGTGATGGTTTTAGAAATACTTATAAAATCATAACCGCCACTTTTCCTTGGAGCATTTTCTTTTAATAATTGTTGAATGTTTACAAACATTTGCATGGCAACAAGCAGCAATAACACACCGATTCCCAAGCCAAAATAGCCAAGCCATTTGGAGAAATTATTTTTCCCTGAAATAATAAAAGGTTCGATATTTTTATAAGAAAGGGGCATGTTAGTCACGGTTCAAAGTTGAAGGTTCGTAGTTCAAGGTTCATAGTCATTTGTTTATAGTTGTTTGTAGTTCGAACAGCTGCTTTTATCAGTATTGTCTTTGCTTCATAAAAAGTGAAATACGAATTTTCAATATTTGTGGGTTTACGGTAACAATTTCTAAAACCCTTCTAAATCACTCTAAACCTTCTACAAATAAACAATCTTCTCGCCCTGTAAAAAATCCAGGGGTTTCAAATCAGCAAAGATCATGGCTGCATCACGCTTTGCGCATTCTTCATAAATTAATTCCATTGCTTTTTTTCGATTCATTTCATCAAGATGACTATAAGGTTCATCCAGCAACAAAAAGTGAAACGGCTGCATTAGTGCGCGTATAATTGCGATGCGCTGCTGTTCACCATAACTACATGTTTTTGCCAACTGGTTTAATTTATTTTCAATACCAAGTCTTTGCGCCATTTCAGTAATTTTTTCCGGCTGATGATATGGATCCAGAATTCGTTTTATCTCAATATTCTCCCGCACTGTTTGGTCTTCAAACAATCTGAGATCCTGGAAAATAATGCTGATTTTATTTTGGCGGAAAGAAGAAAAATTTTCTACAGAAAGACTTTTAATGTCTCTATTATCATAAAAAACTGCGCCGGAATAATCCTTTCTCAATCCATAAATAAAGTGCATCAGAGAAGTTTTGCCGCTGCCGGAAGGCGCTACAATATGCAAATGCTCGCCCTTATTTATGGTGATATTCTGATCCCAAATTTGCGAAGCATTTCTCTTTTCTAACTCTATATAATCCGGTGTTACCTTTCGCAGTTCTATCTGCATTTCCTGTTTTTTATTAACGAATTTTATTTCACATTTACTGTATCATGAGGAGGCGGTACCAGCAATGAATCCAGCCTTTGTGTATTTTGTTCTTTCCGTGCCGCGTGCAGGTTATACATTTGATTAAAATAATTATTCAGCTGTTTCAGACTGTTCGTGTCTTTATTAATCAGATTTATTTCTGTATGAAATGCAAACCCGTTGTTCTTATATTCGCCGCCGGAAGAAACAATATTGTCCCAGGTCTTCAAACTCTCATCCAGCATAGCTTTTCTGTCGTTATTATCGGTATTTAAATTAGAAAACTGCGAAAGTATTTTATTGATATCCAGGAAGAATCCAACAGGATGTCCTGAAATTTTATCATCAAAAGTATATTTATTGCTGCTGCTTCCACTCAGATATTGGCTTGCAAAAGTGTTGTTGTTTGCAAGCGCAAATATTTTATCATTCATCACATAATTTACCAGCGAATCTTTTCCCATTTGTGAGCTGGTTTTTTTCACTGCATCAATAATTTTTTCAAGGCTTGCTTTATCTCCAATGCCGGCAGAAAAAAGATAATTTAAATCAGGTTTAGAATCAGCATTCATTTTAAAATCAGTAAAAGCGAGCAGTCCATCACCATTTGAAGATTTAGAAAAATCATCGAGTGTAAATCCCATTTGCTGTGCATACGTATTCACAATCCCGTCAGCGCCGGTAAGCTTCAGCATCTCTACAATTCCTTCCGGTTTAAAATTAAATGCCAGCAAACCAAATACATTTTGCGAAGGAATATTTTTTACCATCTCCATGTTGATAGATTTGCCCAGGTATTTATTTACAATGTCTGTAAGCTCTTTGCTCACATACATTTTCTGATCAACATCAATTTTTCCTTTGTCAAAATTCACCGCGTAAGTGCTGATATTATCTTTGGTAAATGCATCTATTTTCATCATGCCAAGCATGCCCATTGCCGGAGAACTTTTAATGATTGCTTCTGTATTTTGCCATACGACAATATCACCTTCAGATTTTAAAAGAGAACCGAATTTGTCATTTTTTGCGAGAGAGCTATCCGATTTTAACGAGAACAAATTTTTACAAATTGCAGAAAGATCAGCGCTGCTATTCTCTTGTGGACTGTTGCCTGTATTAGTAGAATCATCCCATTTAAACCTGTCTGCCGAAGGAGTATTTGCATTCATTACATAAATAAAGTGATCGCCTTTCCAGCCTACAACATTCTTATCTTTCAAAGCCAGTAAACTTACATCTCCTTCTTTCGTTATGTTTGACGAGGATGAAAAATTTTTATTGAATTCTTCAAAATCCTTTTCACTTTTCAATTTTCCTTCAACAGCTACATAGTGAGCCGGGCCTGCATTTGCCACAAAAAATATCACTGCATCGTCAAAGTCAATTCCACTGGCAGATGGATTATCCAGCAACTTTCTTTTCCATGGATTGGTAGCGGAATCGGCATACATTTCCTTGTACCAGCTTGTTTGTTTTATTTCATCCCATGATAACTTTTTATCAAGAGATTTCATATTTACCTGTGCCACAAAAAGCGCATCGGAAGGAATCATTTTTCCTACTTCATTATTTTTACCGCAGGAAGAAAATAATAGGATCAACGCAGTTAATGCAAAGCAGATTTTAAGAAAAGGTTTCATAAAAAAAATTTAAAATGAATAAAATTTTAAAAGAACTTTAAAAGTAAGCGTATTTATTTTATTATGTATAACCGCTGGTAAAGAATTTTGAATAGTGAAATGTGAATGGTGAAATGTGAATTGTGAATTAAGAATTAGGAATTAAGACATTCAGCAAACGAATAAATAAACAGAATTCCTATTTCTCAGAATTTTTACAGGCATTTTCCAAGTTTCATGTTTTCACTCCCAAAAGCTTTCGGCGCACATTTTTACATTCTGATTTACCTGAGCGGATAGCCATTGACATCCAGTGCCGGCATCGGTTTCCCATCTTTTGGTATGTAAAATTTATGCCTTTCAATAATGATGCGATTGTCATAAATTTCAAAAACAAAAAGGCCGGCATGCATGAAATTTGCTTTATCCAGCATGAGATAAGTTTCAGGAATTTTTTTCAGCTCAAAAAGAAATGTTCCATCCGGTTCATAAAATTTTATGGAATATTTTCTCCTGGTTGCGTCAGGCAATGAAATGATAACGTTGTTGTCTTTTCCGGTGTAAACATGATTGGAAGGAATAAACATATTTCGCTCAAAACCTATACCCTCTTTTGCCGTTGCTACCGGCTTTTCTATTTCGGGAATCTCCTGGAGTGTATCGATTCCGGGCCTGTGTGATTGTGAAAAAATATAAGAACCGCCGTTAAAAGAAATGAACAACCGGTAATACTGATCGGAAGGAATGAATTCTTTCGGATCCGTAAATCCATTAATACCCGGCCCAACATTCAATACACTTCCGATTGTTGTAAAATTCCTGAGACTATCACCAGACCGTTGAATACTGATATTAGCCACATTTGTAAAAGGATTATTCCAGGAGATCAAAACATTTTTACCCAGCTGTGTTACCGTTATTTTTGGTAACGTATCTTGCCCGAAAGATGTTTTTTGAAATAAAAAGAATAAAAAAACGAAGATTAAGAATTTATACATGGCGAATAAGCGAAACTATTAGTTTTTCAGATTAGCAAATATAAATCTCTTGTTAAAGAAATAAAAAAGCAAGCCCTGCTTTCAGTATTCCGCATTCCGGCTTTGAGCCTTCTGCATTAAGCCTCCTTTTATTTACATTTGGAGTTCTTAAATCAAAACATGACTTATAATTATCTTCCGCTCGATAAAAGCACACTTACTTTTCAGCAGGTAAAAAATTTATTAAAATACAAACAACTGGTTTCTGTAACTTATGCTGCACACGAAGCAATTCTGAAATGCCGGGATTATTTAGATAAAAAAATAAATTCTTCTGATGAACTTTTTTATGGAATCAATACAGGTTTTGGCTTTTTGCAAAATGTTAAAATTGAAAAAGCACAATTAGAAACTTTGCAACAAAATTTATTGCTCTCACATGCATGCGGAATGGGCGATGAAGTGCCTGAAGAAGTTGTAAAACTGATGATGGCGCTCAAAATAAAATCATTGAGTTATGGTTATTCAGGAATTGGAATAGAAGTGGTAAAACGACTGATGGATATGTATAATAATGAAGTGTTTCCTGTTATTTATACCCAGGGTTCCCTTGGCGCTTCAGGCGACCTTGCGCCGCTTTCACACATGAGTTTACCATTAATTGGAAAAGGAGAAGTAAGAATTAACGGAGAAAAAATGTCTGCTGAAAATGCTTTAAAAAAATTTGATTGGCCCCCCATTCAATTGCAAAGCAAAGAAGGACTTGCCCTGATAAATGGAACACAATTTATGAGTGGTTATGGAATATTTAGTCTTATCCATTCTGAAAGGTTATTGAATTGGGCTAATGTCATTGCCGCCATTTCTTTTGATGCGTTTGATTGCAATCCTGATTGTTTATATCATCATTTGCAAACCGTTCGTCCACATTCAGGACAAATTTCTGTGGCAACAAAACTGAGGAATATTTTGCAGGGAAGTGAAATTGTTGTGCAGAAAAAAATAGAGGTTCAGGATCCATATTCATTTCGCTGTATTCCGCAAGTACACGGTGCATCAAAGGATTCATTTGATTTTGTATTAAAAACTTTTTTAACGGAAATCAATTCTGTTACCGATAATCCAATCATTTTTCCCGATGAGGATCGCATTGTAAGCGGCGGAAATTTTCATGGAGAACCACTCGCTTTTGCTTTGGATTATTTATCCATCGCGATGAGTGAAATTGCGAATATTTCTGAAAGAAGAACTTACCAGTTGTTAAGC
Source organism: Ginsengibacter sp. (assembly GCA_051959055.1). GTDB lineage: Bacteria > Bacteroidota > Bacteroidia > Chitinophagales > Chitinophagaceae > Ginsengibacter. Next base: position 8,895 of record JBQCFO010000358.1, read on the forward strand.
GGACAAAGAAACTTACCGTTGTTTTTGGTAAAAAATTCAGGATTAAATTCTGGTTTAATGATTCCGCAATATACCGCTGCAGGAATTGTTAGCGAGAATAAACAATTATCTACGCCCGCATCAGTGGATTCCATTTCTTCGTCCAACAACCAGGAAGACCACGTAAGCATGGGAGCAAATGCTTCTACCAAATGTTACCGCGTGATTCAGAATGTAGAAAGAGTTTTGGCGATTGAGTTATTGGCTTCCGTTCAGGCGTTGGAATATAGAAAACCATTGACTTCATCTCCTGAAATTGAAAAGCTTGTAAAAGAATTCAGGACGAAAATTTCTTTCAATGAAAGCGATCGCTTTTTGCATGAAGATATGGTGAATGCAATTGCGTTTATGGGAGATTATGAATTAGAATAAGAACAGCTTAAAAAATATGTTATGAATAGGAAAGATCATAAAAAAATACTGCATGTTTTGATTGAAAGTATTAAAAGTAAATCCATGCTTTATAATTTAGAGAAGGATGCCTTTCCATATGTTATTAAGAATCGCACGAAGAAAAAGGATCGGCAAGAATTAATTTTAACTGAAGAGCAAAAACAGGAATTGGAAGAAGCAATCCACCAGGTTGAAACAGGCGATACCCTTACAAGCGAAGAGTTTGAAGACCAAATGGAAAACCGTTATCCTGGTTTCAAAAAAAGAATGAAAAAACGACGGGAAGAAGAAAAGAAAAGGATTGATAAAAGTTCGAAAAAGAAATTAAAAAAGAAGCTGCATTCCCGGATTGACGGAATTAATAGCAAGTACGTTTTGAATATTCTTTTAACTGATATTATGCCCAATTGTTTAGACTAACCAGTGTTTCAGTTATCTACCTAATAAAATTGTTTAAAATAAACAAACAACATTCAATGAAAGAAAAATATCAACACTACGATACCATCAAATACAAAACTCCTACCGGCACACAACTTGCCTGCAAAGGATGGATACAGGAAGCAGCTTTAAGAATGTTGTTAAATAATCTGAATCCTGAAGTGGCTGAAAAGCCAGATGAATTGATTGTTTATGGCGGCAGAGGAAAAGCAGCGCGGAATTTTGAAAGTCTTGATCTCATCATAAAAGCATTGAAAGATCTTGAAAATGATGAATCACTTTTGATTCAAAGCGGAAAGCCCATTGCCATTTTAAAAACTCATCATAATGCTCCAAGAATTTTGATTTCCAATTCACAACTGGTTCCTAAATGGGCAACATGGGAAGTTTTTGATGAACTCGAAAAAAAAGGGTTGATGATGTATGGGCAAATGACTGCTGGTTCCTGGATCTACATCGGCAGCCAGGGAATCGTGCAGGGAACGTATGAAACATTTGGCGCGGTTGCCAAAAAACATTTTAATAATTCACTGAAAAATACTTTGAGTGTGACCGCCGGACTTGGTGGTATGGGCGGCGCACAACCATTGTCAATCACAATGAACAGCGGTGTCTGCCTTGCAGCAGAGGTTGAAAAATGGCGGATTGAAAAACGTCTTGAAACAAAATATCTGGACGAGATGGTTGAAGATATTGATCAAGCGATTGACAAAGCGCTGAAAGCAAAAGAACAAGGAAAAGCATGGAGCATTGGTGTTCATTGCAATGCAGTTGATTTGTTGCAAAGATTGATCGACAGAAATATTACTGTTGATGTTTTGACCGATCAAACCTCTGCACATGATCCTTTGATCGGTTATGTGCCTCACGGAATCTCTCTTGAAGAAGCGAATGAGTTGAGAAAATCAGATTCTGAAAAATATACCGTGCTTTCTTATCAAAGCATGAAAAAGCATGTAGAACTGATGCTTGAGTTGCAAAAGCGTGGCGCGATTACTTTTGATTATGGAAACAATCTTCGTGCAAGAGCGTATGAAGCAGGATTGAAAAACGCGTTTGATTTTCCGGGCTTTGTTCCTGCTTATATACGACCGCTTTTTTGTGAAGGAAAAGGTCCTTTTCGTTGGGCAGCATTAAGTGGTGATCCGGAAGATATTCGGGCAACCGACAATGTTATGATTGAATTATTTCCGGAGAATGAAGGAATGATACGCTGGATAAAAATGGCGCAGGAAAAAATTGCTTTCCAGGGGTTGCCGGCGCGCATTTGCTGGATCGGACAAGGCGAAAGAGAAAAAGCCGGGCTTGCTTTTAATGAATTGGTTAGAACCGGAAAAGTCAAAGCGCCTATTGTAATTGGCCGCGATCATTTAGATACAGGTTCAGTTGCGAGTCCCAATCGTGAAACAGAATCTATGTTGGATGGAAGTGATGCAGTGGCTGATTGGCCCATTTTAAATGCATTGGCAAATACTGCCGGAGGCGCCGGCTGGGTTAGCCTTCATCATGGTGGCGGTGTGGGAATGGGATATAGCATTCATGCGGGAATGGTGATCGTTGCTGACGGAACGAATGATGCAGCAGAAAAATTAAGCCGTGTTTTACGAAACGATCCTGGATTAGGTGTCATTCGCCATGCGGATGCAGGATATGATGTAGCAAAAGATTATGCAAGAAAATTTGGATTAGATATTCAGGAGAGATTGAAAGATTAGAATGTACGATGTCCGATGTGAAGAATTTTAAAAATTTTGTTGGTTTTAAATCGATGAATTCTGAATTGGAATTCATGTTATTTGTTTGTTTACTGCAACTAAAAAAACACTACCTGGTTGCCAAAACCGGGCAGTGTTTTTCAACGTTTTAAAGAATCACTTATTCTGTTTCTGGTATCGTCCCATTAATACTCCAATTGCAAGCACATGCTTTTGCATTTCATCTTTTAATTCCTGCTTACTGGCTCCTTCTTTTAAATTATTAAGACTATCATCAAGTGCAAACAAATAGAAAAAATACCGGTGAATTCCGGAAGGCGGACAAGGGCCGTAGTAACCTGTTTTTTTTGCACTATTGGTGCCGCTGATTCCAACCGTTCTGTTTTCTTCTATCGGATTTTCTGGTGGAATATTCCATGCAAGCCAATGATCAAATGTACCACCCGGCGCATCCGGATCTTCCATAATGATTGCCAATGTTTTCGTTCCCTGCGGAATTTGATCCACTTTCAAAGGAGGATTGATACCTTCTCCTTCACAGGTATATTTTGCCGGAATATTTGCTCCATCTTCGAAAGCCGTACTGGATACAATCAGATCTGTACTTGCTGTATTTGACATAATGTTTGACTTTAAAATAGTCGAATAAAAGTTAATCAACTCACAGTAATTTGTTTTGTTGCTTTTTCTTCCGGCTCGCTTTTGGGAATCATTAATTTTAAAATACCGTTTTTATAATTTGCGGAAATGCTGTCATCATTGGTGTTTTCAGGCAATCTGAATGTACGGGTAAATGAACTATAGCTATACTCCCTTCGGCTGTATTGCCTGTTACGATCAAAATTGCCATTTCCATTCTGCTCATCAGAACTACTCATAGATTCTTTTTTACTTCCGCTTTGGGAGGCTTTTTCTTTTTGCTGCTTTTCATTTCCTTCACTTTTATCCCAGTTTCCTTCATTATTATCAGACCATTCTGATTTTGCTTCGGCGCTAATAGTAAGCATGTCATTCTGCACATTTATTTTAAAATCGTCTTTATTAAAGCCTGGCGCTACTACATCTACACAATAATTTTTATCATCTTCAGAAATATTTACTGAAGGAAATGATTTTGAACCGGAAAAAGCAGGAAAAAAGGATTCCATGTTATAAAAATCCACGAATGGATCATAAGAAACATCATTGTTTCTTCTTATTAAAGAGTTCATATTTTTATATTTTTAAGTGTTAAACTGGTAATGTTTCAAAAAAAATCAAGCCAAAAAAGGCCGGTTTGAAAATGAATCAGTTATAGATTTTCACAAATAAAATTGTTTCCAAAAATTCACTCTTCAGATTTTTGTAGATTTTTTTACCACTTTATTTCCATGGTGTTAAAAAGCAAATTCATTCTTTTTGTTGCTTTACTGCAAAACGATTCTTCTTCTGAATTAAATAGCTTTGTATATCATTCTCTTGGAAAATTAAAACAGGTTTATGAAAGCAATAATAATTACTTCTTATGGCGCTCCTGATGTTTTAAAAATTGAGGAAAGAAATAAACCAATCATTGATGAAAATGAGGTTTTGATAAAAGTAAAAGCTGCGGGGATAAACCGGCCGGATGTTGCGCAACGCAAAGGAAATTATCCTCCACCTGCAGATGCGCCGCAGGATATTCCAGGCCTGGAAGTAGCAGGAATTATTGAACAAACAGGAAAGAACGCGCATCAATGGAAAATAAATGATAAAGTGTGTGCATTGGTATCAGGGGGTGGTTATGCAGAGTATGTAAAAGTGAATGCCGGACAATGTTTGCCGATTCCACAAGGCTTTGGTTTTGCTGAAGCAGCCAGTTTGCCGGAAACAATTTTTACTGTTTGGCACAATGTATTTCAGAGAGGAAAATTAAAAAAAGGCGAAAGGCTTTTAATTCATGGAGGAAGTAGTGGTATTGGTGTAACAGCCATTCAACTGGCAAAATATTTTGATGCGGAGGTAACCGTTACAGTTGGTTCAGATGAAAAAGGAAAACGCTGCCTGGAACTCGGTGCTGATAAGTACATCAATTACAAAACGCAGGATTTTGAACACAAATTAAAAGATCATCCGGTAGATGTAATTTTGGATATGATTGGAGGAATATATTTTCAAAAGAATATCGAAGTTTTAAAAGCCGAAGGAAGGCTTGTATATATTAATGCGATGCAGGGAAATATTGTTTCGCTAAATATCAGGCAAATGATGCAGAAACGAATCACCATTACGGGAAGCACTTTGCGCAATCGTGATACCAAATTTAAATCTTCATTGGCAAGAGAAATACAAAAAAAAGTTTGGCCGATATTTGCTGAAGGAAAATTTAAACCGGTCATTTTCGCTTCTTTTCCTATGTTGGAAGCGAACAAGGCACACGAATTAATGGAAAGCAGTAAACACGTTGGTAAGATTATTTTAGAATTGAACCCGGAAACAAAACAAGAAAAACCGAATAAAACTGTGGTAAAGTGAACAAAGGTTTTGCTTAAAAATTTCTTCCATTTTTTAAACTTTAATTTTTACTAAATAAAATCTAACTTGGGGGACGAAAAGTGTATTATTTCATGAAGAAAAAAGATTTATTATTCTGTATTATTTTTTTTCTTTCAACACAATGCTTCGCACAAAATCAGCAAATTGATAGTATCAAAAAAGTATTGTCTGTTGCCAAAGAAGACAGCGCTAAAGTAAACTCATTCTTAGCATTGAGCCGGGAATTTTTTAGTATTTCGCCCGACGAAGCAATTAATTATGCAGGAGAAGCAAAAAATTTAGCAGAAAAAATAGATTATAAAAAAGGAATTGCCTATGCTTATAAAAACATTGGAATCGGATTTTATATGCAGGCAAAATATCTTGAATCGCTCGGAAATTATGATAAAGCGCTGGCAATTTTCGAATCTCTTGATGATAAAGTAGGTGTGGCCAATATACTGAGTAATGAAGCATCTTTGTATTTCAACAAAGCAGATGATGAAAAGGCGCTGGAACTGAATTTGAAGTCGTTGCAGGTCGCCGAACAGATTGGAGATACTTTGAGAATATTGACTGCCTTACAAAATATCGGCGCTGTTTATTCTAACAAGCCTTCCACACACAGCCTTGCGTTGCCTTATTATTTAAGAGCATTGCCTATGAGCGAATCATTAAAGAATGATGATGCCATTGGGACAATTACAGTGAATGTTGGAGAAATTTATCTGGAAACAGGAAAGCTTGATTCTGCACTTATTTATTTCCAAAAATCCCTGCAGGCTTTTAAAGGTTCAGAAAATATTCCTTATTCTTTAAATGATATTGGCAAATTGTATCAGCAGAAAGAAGATTATGCAACGGCTATAAAATATCACCAGGAAGCATTGGATATTTCGAAAAAATTAGACGCAAAAACCGACATGGCGCAATCGTTGCTCGGCCTGGGAGATTCCTACAGCGGCAAAGGAGATGCGAGTGCCGCCATCAGTTATTATAAAGAGGCAGAAGCCATTGCAAAAAAAGTCAGTAACGCCAATTATGAATTAGAAAGAGCGTACAAAGGATTGGCACAGGCCTATTCTGCAAAATCTGATTTTAAAAATGCCTTCGCCTATGAGACTTTATTCACTACCGTAAAAGATTCATTATACAACCTGGATATTGCAAAAAAATTATCCAGTTTGCAATTCAATTTTGACATTCAGAAAAAGCAAAACCAGATTGATTTATTAAAGAAAGACCAGGTATTGCAGGAGCTGGATTTGAACAGGCAGAAACTGGTAAGAAATGCACTTTTTATTGGCTTGGTTCTTTTGTCTTTTATTGCAGTTATCCTTTACCGCAATTATAGAAATAAAATAAAAACCAATAAAATCCTGGATAGCCAGAATGCCAAAATTGAAAGTTTATTATTAAACATATTGCCTGAAGAAGTGGCCCAGGAACTGCAAACTGCAGGAACGGCCACGCCCCGTTATTATGAAAAAGCATCCGTACTTTTTACAGATTTTAAAGGATTTACGAAGCTTTCTGAAAATCTGACTCCTCAGGAAGTGGTAACTGAATTGGATACTTGTTTTATGGCCTTCGATGACATCATAGAAAAATACCAATTGGAAAAAATAAAAACCATTGGCGACTCGTATATGTGCGCCGGTGGAATTCCAACAGAGAATGATTCTCATCTGATAAACATCATAAAAGCAAGCCTGGAAATGCAGGAATTTATTTTGCGCCGCAATGTAAAAAGAGCAGAAATGAATCTGCCTGAATGGAATATCAGAATCGGAATCAATACCGGGCCAATCGTGGCAGGCGTGGTTGGTAAAAAGAAATATGCTTATGACATCTGGGGTTCTACGGTGAATGTTGCCAGCAGGATGGAGAGCAACGGTGAGCCGGGAAGAGTAAATATTTCAGCTGCCACTTACGAATTAATACAGGACAAATATCTGTGCACTTACCGCGGCAAAATTTTTGCAAAAAACATTGGAGAAATAGATATGTATTTTGTAGAACACGAAAAAAGTCCTGCTTATATCTTGAAAACAGATGCGAGAAATTTGGCTTAAGCTTCAAAAAAAGCTTTCAGTAAAAGGACAAATAAGGTGAATTCTTGTTTTCTTTAAATGAAACCAACCAGCAACTCAACAATATAGCAATTCAACAATAAAACAATTTAATAATTACTCCTCCCACACCACCTGGTGCGTCTCCTTAATAATCCCCATCACAAAAACGCTCTGCACGTGGCCTACGTTTTCTATTTCGCTTAATTTATTTACGTGAAAATCATAGTAAGCATTCATATTTTCGCAAACTACTTTCAGCATAAAGTCAAATTCGCCTGAAATACTGAAACATTCAATGACTTCATTCAGATTTTTTATAGTCTGGATAAACTTCCCTCCTGCTTTTTTGCCATGTTCTTTTAATGAAACATAACAAATAACGGTGAGGCCTTTTTTCACTTTGGAATGATTTACGAGCGTTGCGTATTGCTTGATAATTCCAGATTCTTCCATCCTCTTGATGCGTTCATGTACCGGCGTAGTGCTCAGATGAATTTTTTCAGAAATTTCTTTTACCGTAATTCTGGCATTTTCCTGGAGTAATTTTAAAATGGCCAAATCTTTTCTATCAGGTTCATAATCCTGCAATGCTGATTGTTCTTTTGAAACTTCTGATTTCATACAAAAAATGTATTTTATTCTTTTTAAGAGGATTCTTTCACAAATCTATTCTAAAGTTTCCGTTTTACTTAGTAATATATTCTAATAATGGTACCTTTGAGTTTCTAAAAAAATTAAAGAAAACTATATGTCATCTATTACAAAAAACACAATTGATTTCAGCCTTAAAAATAAGGTGAAAGATATGAGCCTTGCAGCCTGGGGCCGCAAAGAAATAAAATTAGCCGAAGCAGAAATGCCGGGATTAATGGCGCTGAGAGAAGAATTCGGAAAAGAGAAACCTTTGAAAGGTGCAAGGATTGCCGGGTGCCTTCACATGACAATCCAAACTGCCGTTTTAATCGAAACTTTAATCGAATTAGGGGCTGAAGTAAAATGGAGTTCATGTAATATTTTTTCTACGCAAGACCAGGCTGCTGCTGCAATTGCCGCAGAAGGAATTGGCGTTTTTGCATGGAAAGGCCAGACACAGGAAGAGAGCGATTGGTGCATAGAACAGACTTTATTTTTTGGAAGTGAAGATCGCCCGTTAAATATGATTCTCGATGATGGCGGCGACTTAACGAACATGGTTTTTGATAAATATCCTGAACTGATTCAGCATGTAAAAGGCTTGTCAGAAGAAACTACAACAGGTGTTCACAGATTGTATGAAAGAATGGAAAAAGGAACTTTACCAATTCCTGCAATCAATGTAAATGATTCTGTTACCAAATCTAAATTTGATAATAAATACGGTTGTAAAGAAAGCCTGGTAGATGCGATCAGAAGAGCAACAGACGTGATGATGGCAGGAAAAGTGGCTGTAGTTGGCGGTTATGGGGATGTTGGAAAAGGATCTGCGGCAAGCTTGCGTGGCGCCGGAGCCAGAGTAATCGTTACAGAAATTGACCCGATTTGCGCTTTACAGGCTGCAATGGATGGCTATGAAGTAAAGAAAATGATCGACGCAGTAAAAGAAGCAGACATTATTGTCACTGCTTCAGGTTGCCGCGATTTGATTACTGCCGCACATTTCAAAGCAATGAAAGATAAAGCGATCGTTTGTAACATCGGTCACTTTGATATTGAAATTGATGTGGCATGGCTTAATAAAAATTATGGCGATACCAAAGATGTAATTAAACCACAGGTAGATAAATATACCATTGACGGAAAAGATATCATTCTGTTGGCAGAAGGCCGTTTGGTGAACCTTGGTTGTGCTACCGGCCATCCGAGTTTTGTGATGAGTAATTCATTTTCCAACCAGGTGCTTGCCCAGCTTGAGTTGTGGCAACATTCACATAAATATGAAAACAAAGTTTATGTGCTTCCAAAACATTTGGATGAAAAAGTTGCGCGTTTACATTTGAAAAAAATCGGCGTGGTGCTTGATGAACTTACTGATGAACAAAGCGCTTATCTGAATGTGCCGAAAGAAGGGCCATTTAAACCTGAAATGTACAGATATTAAAAATAGTGAATTGGAAATAATGAATTGGAAAACCCGCTTGAACAAGGCGGGTTTTTTATTAAATTCAATTCAATTTTTTAAAAGATTCTTCGGATAAAAGGATCCATTCTATAAAAAAGCCGATTGTACAGCCCCGTAAAACGGAAAGGATTTTAGCATGAAAATGAAGAGGATTATAATCATGCCTGTTGTTCTTATTCTTTATTTAAAGAAGCATATACATTCTAATTGAAAGCAGCATTAATTCCCACGTCCTTTTTTGCTGAATAATTTTTCACCACGTTATACAACGTATCTCGTTCCACTGCTTCACGGCCAGACTGCGAAATGAGCATCACTAATTCATCTGTACTCATCTTTGGTGTTTGTTCTTCACTTCCTGCCATCGAATATATTTTGGTGGAATCATCAATTGTTCCATCAATATCATCTACACCAAAGGAAAGTGAAAGTTGCGCATTTTGTCTTCCAAGCATGGGCCAGTAAGCTTTTAAATGTGGGAAATTATCCATGTAAATTCTGGCAACGGCATACATCTTCATATCTTCAATAATGGAAGATTCCGGTACATCGCTCATCTCATTATTTTTGTTACGGAATTTCAAAGGAATGAATGTATTAAAGCCATGAGTTTTATCCTGAAGATTTCTTAACCGGTTCATATGATCAATGCGGTGCGCATAATTTTCAATATGACCATAAAGCATTGTGGCGTTGGTATGCATTCCTAAAAGATGCGCCTCTTCATGAATTTTTAGCCATCCTTCCGCATCTACTTTATCTTCACAAATTTGTTTCCTGATTTCCGGATCAAAAATCTCTGCACCGCCGCCAGGCATTGACTGCAAGCCGGCATCATGCAATTTTTTCATTCCTTCTTTTACAGAAAGTTTTGCTTTGCGGAACATATAGTCGAGCTCTACAGCAGTAAAGCCTTTTACATGCAATTCCGGACGATGATGTTTTATTTGAGAAATAAAATCACAAAAGAACTCCAGGTTCATTTTTGGATGAACGCCACCCACGATATGAACTTCGGTAACCGGTTTCCCGTCATAGCTTTTTACAATATCCATCATTTGTTCTTTGCTCAACGCCCATCCTTCATCACGATGTGCATACAAGCGCGAGTAAGAACAAAACTTACACGAAAAAACACAAACGTTGGTAGGCTCAATATGAAAATTTCTATTGAAAAAAGTTTTATCGCCGTGTTTTTTTTCACGGATATAATTACCTAAAGCAGCACTTAAGCCAAGGCTCGCTTTTTCAAAAAGAAGCATTCCTTCTTCATCCGTTATTCTTTCATCTGCAATTACTTTTTCTGCAATATTTTTAAAAATTTTCCCTTCGGGTAGCGCATTGATTAACGATATTAATTCTTCTTCTTTGTTCGTGTTTTGCATGTTGCAAAATTAAATAAATTCGATGCAAGTAGAAAGTAGCATTTAGAAAGAAAAAAGTAGCAAGTAGTAAGAAGAAAGAAGCAGGTAAGAAGAAAGAAGCTACCATGCAAAATTAATTTCAAACAGTAAACGAAGAAATAAAGCGAATACTTCATTGCAAACAGCTGACCGATATGATTTAGAATATGGCGACCGAATAATTAAGGTAAAACACTTACTAATGTGAAGCAGTAAACAAAGAATTAAAGTGAATTCGTATTTTCAAACAGCCCTGAAAGGGCTAAATAATTCAGAATATGGCGACGCCATATTTATATTCAATGTGAATTAATTTGTTGCATTTAATTACACTATCGATACACTCCTTATTTTTCCTGAATGGAAATAGCATGATTTCAGTAAACAAACAAAAAACTTCAATTCCTTTTTACCATCAACTAATTCAATAATAAAATAATTCCCTAATTAATTCTTCACAATTTTCTGCACCACTGTTCTGTTTGTATATTGAAGTTTGATGATATAAACTCCCGGCGCAGCTCCGGACAGATCAACCGGCATTAACGTGTAGGCGTTGCCGTTATAAGCTTTCGACCATATCAATTGACCAACGGAATTGTAAATATGAGCTGCCTGTAAGTTTACCGGCACTTGATAATTGCGAATATAAAATTGATTGTGAAAAGGGTTAGGATAAAATAAATATCCTTGTTCTTTTAAAAGCTGCGGCACAGTAACTCCATAAAGATTAATGTTATCAATATAAAGGTTGTTTTGCTTATTTCCTTTATCAACAAAATAAATCTGAAAATCTTTGGTGCCTACATAAGGAAACAAATTAAGACTTACATTCTTCCAGTCATTTGCAGTTGGAATAAATGCGGTAGATGAATTATTAGCGGTTGTTTGCAAACCCCTACCCCCATTTTTCCAAACAGTTGTAAAAGTCTGCCCGCAATCGGTAGTTATTTGTAATTCTAATGTATCCTGCAATCCGGATGAAGTTCTTGCCGCATACGCGTAATCGAACGACACAAACATTGAATCAAAAGTGGAAGTGCCGGAGATTATTGAGGAAATAAAGCTATTGATGGTCCCGGTGGATGAAGCATTGAAATTATTTATAACCATAGATGCAGTGCCTGTTTTTGCCGCTACAGTAGTTCTTTGCCAGGTTATTCCGCCATCAGGATTCTCTATTGACCAGGTTGCCGGCGGAAATACCGGATTCTCAAACCCTTCAGTTATAGGGGGAGTTACTTTTCCCGTTACAAAAAATGCTTTTCTAATAGTATCATTTGCCGGTGTTTCATCTCCGGTACCGGAGGAGGAAACCGGCTGGGTAGTAAATACGGTTATGACATGATTTCCCTGTGTTGGCGTAAATGTATTGAGTGGTACATTCATTTGTGCATTAGCTGCCAGGGATATTCCGGTAACAGTAGTTTCGGAAATGGGGCCATTATCTATCTGGTAATCCACTTTGAATGCGGTAATCGTTGAAAAACCAACATTTTTTATTGTTACTACAGGTACTGTTGGTTCAGCACAATCGGTTGCTGCCGGAGGATTTATTGCAACAGGAGCAAGGTCGCGTGAGGTTTCCTGTTTGACATTAATATTGTCAATGAAAATATTATTCCCATAATCACTGGTGGCTCTAAATGCTACAATAATATTTCCGGAACTCAAAAGGCTTCCATCTAAAGTTATTTTTTGCGTAGCCCAATCGCCCGGAGCAGGATTTACATAAGCAGATGAAGAAGTATCCGCAGTTGCCAATGCCGCACCTGCTTTGTTAAAATAACTTTTAAATGTAGCGCCACAGTCGGTTGACACCAATACATTCAGGCTATCATTAAATTGAGGATTCGGATAGTTTTTATAGGCAAGATCAAAAGTTATAACCACGGGATCGGTATTGGATAAAGTAAGTTTAGGAGTACGTATCTCATCCCATTGACCCGCGACATTATTGTCATAATTGTCGATAAAAATTGAGTGCGCGCTGTTGTGACCGGGAGTAGTAAGCTGCCAGCCGCTGTTGTTGTATGGATTAATCAGATTCCATCCCACAGGAGGAAAAGCACTATTCTCAAATCCTTCTGAAAGTGGCAGTGGTACAGGATTAGGAACATTCAAAGTGGCGGTTAATGAATCGTTGCCGGGTACCTGATCCGCTCCTGCCCCATTTACATTTGTTGTAAAGAAAGTAAAAGTAAAATTACCGGTAGATACGGTTATAGAAGGGAAAGTAACCATTTGTGTAGCCCCAAATGACAGATTCGTACTGAGATTCACTGTTACCGGAGCACCGCCATTTATACGATAACCAACAGTAATGGAAGTAATGGGATTTAAACCGTTATTTACAATAAGAACTTTAGGTGTAAAACTTCCTGCACATGTCATTGTAGCCGGGTGGAAGATTGATGAACATCCGGAGGTTTCTATTCCGCCAGGATTTATAGATGAAAGCGGAGCAGCATCTCTGATTGGAGCGTTTGCCGGCGCTGTTCCTCCTGCTGAACTTAGAAGGCCACTTCTGTAAGTAGTCAATACATACTCCATCCGTTCTACCTGTTTTTTTGTAAACATGCTGTAGCAGTTATCCAGTGTATAATCCATATAATCCTGATATAGAATTCCGGGTGCTACTGAAGTGCATTGATCTGTAACTGTTCCCGACGGGCAATTCGAAGTAGCAATCGCCTGGTTGGGCGTATCACCAATATCTTTGGAAGTATTTCCCTGTCCGGGAGGATTATATAATGAAGGAGGTAAAGTATAAGTAGAACCTTCCGTTGTCAAAGCGCGAAAATCATCGCCAGAACATTTATTTGAGTCGCTTTCATCATCGCCCCAGATATTAAATAATCCGAAATAATTCCCCATTTCATGAACAACCGTGCGCGCTTTATTGTATTCAGAAGGATTGCATGAACTGATGCCGAAACCTAAAATATTACAAAATATACCGTCATCAGCTGGAACGCCACTTCCCGGAATCTGGGTATACCCTAATGTTCCATCATTGTTCGAAACATTTCCTACCCATATATTTACATAAGAATTCGGATCCCATGCATCTGCTCCTCCTAGTGAAGCTCTTTTAATAGAATCAGTTACGATATTAGGATTTCCGGTTGTTGAACTGGTGATTCGCTCAATTCCATTGGTAAGAGCACCGGAAGGAGTTTTTCTGGCCAGGACAAACTGAATCATTGAATGCCCTCTTATTGCCTGAAATGCTGCCGGAATATTGGTGCTGTCTGCATTCATTCCGGCAAAATCGGTATTCAGGGCGGCGATCTGCGATTGTACTACTTCTTCTGTTATCAGGTAGGGATTGGGAAGAACAATATGAAACACAACCGGTACATAAACTACACTTTGCAAACGCTTTGCAACCCTCAATGTATTTTGAGGAGGAATTTCTTTTGATAATTTTTCAGCTAATAATTTTCTTTCAGGAAACGCTTTGAAAAGCATATCCACTCTTTGCATGGTTGCACATCTTTTAAATTGAGTAACCGGTTGAGATTGCCGTGTAACCGGAATTTGTTGGGAAAATCCATGCGAAAAGAATAAAAATAGCGCACCGATATTTAGAACAAATTTTTTCAAGCGGAAATGATATTAAATAGTTTTAAAAATTGGGTGACGGCTACTTTCAATATGCAAAATAGTTATTAAAGTTGAAATTAAAATTTGTAAAAAGATTTTATTAATTCGCTTATCTTTCAAAATATTTTAAAACTTTCTGCATTTAATAAAAATAAATTATGGCAATTTTACGCCGCAGAATTTTTTTTAAAAATCTTTACTTTCTAAATAAAATTAAATGAAGAATATCAGGTCGCGTTTGATTGTAATGAATTTTTTACAGTTTTTTATCTGGGGCTCCTGGCTCTTAACAATTGGCGCTTACTGGTTCCAGACAAAACACTGGTCGGGCACAGAATTCGGTGCAATATTTTCTACCATGGGAATTGCTTCGTTATTCATGCCTTCCATTGCAGGAATTATTGCAGACAAATGGGTGAACGCAGAGAAGCTTTATGGTATTTTTCAAATCTGCGGAGCGATTGTACTTTTTTCCATTCCAATGGTCAATAATCCATTCACACTTTTTTGGGTCATGCTGTTAAACATGATGTTTTATATGCCTACCCTTGCTTTATCCATCACTGTTGCTTATTCTTCATTAAAAAGAGCAGGCAAAGATGTTGTAATAGATTATCCACCTATCAGGGTTTGGGGCACTATCGGGTTTATCGTCGCGCTTTGGGTAGTGAGTTTGTTGCATATAGAAACAACTGCTGAGCAATTTTATGTAGCATCCGGAGCATCATTGGTTTTGGGAATATATGCATTCACTTTGCCAAAATGTCCGCCTTTATTGCACACTAAAACCAATAAATCTTTAATTGATGCATTAGGCCTTAATTCTTTTGCTTTATTACGGAATAAAAAAATGGCTATCTTCTTTCTTTTTGCCCTGTTACTGGGTGCTGCTCTTCAGCTCACAAACGCCTATGGAGACACATTTTTGCATGATTTTGCCAATTCCGAAAAGTATAAAGGAATGATTGCAGTAAAATATCCTGCGATTATCATGAGTATTTCTCAAATTTCTGAAACGCTTTTTATCCTGGCAATTCCATTTTTCTTAAAAAGGTTTGGGATAAAAAGAGTAATGCTCATCAGCATGCTGGCATGGTTTCTTCGTTTTGGATTATTTGCTTATGGCAATCCGGGCGACGGGCTTTGGATGATTATACTTTCGTGTATTGTTTATGGAATGGCATTCGATTTTTTCAATATTTCAGGTTCTTTATTTGTTGAATCTCAAAGCGACCCTTCTATCAGAGCGAGTGCACAGGGTCTTTTTATGATGATGACCAATGGAGTTGGAGCCGTATTAGGAAGTTCCATCAGCGGAATTGTTATTGACCAGTTTTTTACTTATCCTGACAAGAGTAAAGACTGGCAGGGCATCTGGATTTCATTTTCATTGTATGCCCTGGTAGTAGCTATTTTATTTGTATTTCTTTTCAAACACAAACATGTTCCTGAATTTGTTGAAAAAAAATTACATCACCCCAATAAATTAATTATTGAAGAAAAATAAACACTCTAATTCTGATATGGTAGTAATTGTGCGTTTCAAAAACAGGGTTTCTAATCATTCCCGCCTGACGGGACGGGCAGGTATTGCGATGCTGATTTGTTTATTACTTGAGCTTACAATCTGAAATTACTACCTTCATATTTTTTTAAAATAAAATGTAAAAATGAATCTGGCACCTTATATTGACCATACTTTATTAAAACAAACCACTACACTTTCTGAAGTTGAAAATTTATGCAAAGAGGCAATTGAATACAAATTTGCAGCCGTTTGCATTCCACCATTATATGTAAGAAAAGCAAAAGAATTTTTGGGTAATTCAGAAATAAAAGTAGCAACTGTTGTCGGTTTCCCACTGGGATATTCAGCAATAGAAGCAAAAGTCGCTGAAATTGTGTTAGCAATTGTCGATGGAGCAGATGAACTGGATATGGTCATAAATATTTCTGCAATAAAAAATGGTGATTGGGAATTTATTGCAAACGAGATCAATACCGTAATGCCTATTGTAAAAAACAAAAATAAAGTCATAAAAGTAATCATTGAAACCGGTGTACTGACCGATGATGAAATTATCAAATGCTGTGATATTTATGGGGCATCAGGAGTAGATTTTGTGAAAACATCTACGGGTTTCGCTTCAAAAGGGGCTTCCATTCATGCAGTACGATTAATCAGGACGCATCTTGCAGTTTCAGTAAAAATAAACGCAAGCGGATGAATAAAATCCTATTCCTTTGCAAAAGAATTGATCAATGCAGGTGCCAACAGAATCGGCTGTAGTTCGAGTTTGGAAATCATGAAAGAAAGCAGGGAAAAAAACGTTTAGTAGGTGCAAAGCTTATCAGTAAAAGAACAAATATTCCTTTTTATTTTTTGCAATAGAAAGTATTTAAAAAGCTTTTAGAAAGTTTAGAGAAGTTCAGAAAATCAAAAGAACATTCTATCTTTAATGTTCCATAATTTTACAAAATGAAAAAGACCGCTGCTATTTTGAGTTTATTACTTTCTGTATCATTTATTATAAACGGGCAAGATCCTCATTTCTCTCAGTTTTTTGCCTCACCACTTACTTTAAATCCTGCATTTACTGGCAAATTTGATGGTACATTACGTGTTTCAGGAAATTATCGGAATCAATGGCCAGCGTTTAATAATGTATACACTACTTCTACGCTAAGTGTTGACTTTGATATTTTAAAAAATAAGCTCCCGGATTATGATCGCTGGGGAATCGGTGTTCTTGCTCTTACCGATAAAGCCGGTGGAGGTGTTCTTACCAACAATTATTTAGCCTTATCTACTTCGTATTCAAAAGCGTTGGACGAAGATGGCTTCAAACAGGTAGCCATCGGTTTTCAGGGTACATACGGGCAAAAAAGATTGGATCAGAGTAAACTTTATTATGAAGACATGCTTACTCCATATGGTTTCACAGGCGTAACCCGCGAAGTCTTTTATGGTCAGAATTTAAATGTTAATTATCTTGACGTAAATGCCGGTTTATTATTTTCCGCTTCTACAGATGAATCGAATAATTTTTATGCGGGAGCTTCCATATATCACATCAACCGGCCTCATGAAAGTTTTATGGGCGCCAACTGGAATATAGCTTCGCGAACCACAATCAGTGCAGGAGGATATTTTCCTGTTTCGGATATTCTCACTTTTCATGCAAGTGGCATTTACCAATACCAGGCAGCGTCCACCGAAACTGTTGTTGGCGGCGCATTGTCAGCCGGTGTAGGAGATGACCAAAATGGAAATCCAGCAAATGTTTATGCAGGATTATGGTACCGGTTAAATGATGCCCTCATCCCTTATATTGGTTTAGAATTTTCGGGTATGCGCATTGGCGCTACTTACGACATCAATGTCTCCAGTCTGAAAGCTGGTTCACAAAGCCGCGGAGGAATGGAAATTTCTGTGATCTACGTTAAAAAACCTGCCGGATTTAAAGGAATTCCTTGTCCAAAGTTTTAAAACCATAATTATTCCCTTTTCACATCTCAAATTGTGAATTTTTGTTTTTTTCATTAAAAGAAAGAAAATTATTTGGTATCAAAACTCCCTAAGATTATCTTTGCCGTCCTTTAAACAGAATGGCGCGTTGGTCAAGGGGTTAAGACGCCTCCCTTTCACGGAGGAATCACGGGTTCGAATCCCGTACGTGCTACAAAAAACAGGAAAAGCGATACTATAAGTTGCTTTTCCTGTTTTCATTTAAACCATGGTTTTCTTAACTGAAGCCACATTTATGTTCACAAAATATCAATAGATTTATCTTTGCCTCATGTTATCAGTAAGCAACCGCGGAAAAATCATGCCCGCATCTCCTATCAGAAAATTAGTTCCATTCGCCGAAACTGCAAAGAAAAAAGGAATTAAAATTTATCATTTGAATATCGGGCAGCCAGATATAGAAACTCCTCCTGAAATTTTGAACGCAGTTCGTGATTCAGATTTTAAAATTCTGGAATACAGCCATAGCGCCGGTAATGAAAGCTATCGCAAAAAGCTAGTTGAATATTACGGATCAGTCAATATTAATGTAGACCACAACGAAATTATTATTACCACCGGCGGAAGTGAAGCCATTTTATTTGGATTTATGAGTTGCCTGGATGCCGGAGATGAAGTGATTATTCCTGAACCTTTTTATGCAAACTATAACGGATTTGCAGTAACTGCCGGTGTAAATGTAAAACCTATAACATCGAATATTGAAACAGGTTTTGCTTTGCCACCGATTGAAGAATTTGAAAAATTAATATCTCCAAAAACCAAAGCAATTATTATTTGTAATCCAAATAATCCCACAGGGTATTTATATAGCCGCGAAGAGTTGGAAGTGCTGAAAACGATTATCATCAAACATGATCTCTATTTATTTTCTGATGAAGCTTACCGTGAATTTTGCTATGAAGGCAAACATTTCAGTGCCATGCAATTGGAGGGGGCAGAAAATAATGTGATCCTCATGGATACCATCAGTAAACGCTATAGTGCTTGTGGAGCCCGGATTGGCGCGTTGGTAACGCATAATAAAGAAGTTTTAAATACTGCGATGAAATTTGCACAGGCCAGATTAAGTCCACCGGAATTTGGACAAATTTTAGGCGAAGCTGCAGTTGACCTTCCTTCGGATTATTTTGAAAAACCAAAAGCGGAATACCAGTTAAGAAGAGACACTATCGTAAAAAGATTGAATAGTATCCCAGGCGTTTTTTGTCCAAATCCCGGAGGTGCCTTTTATGCAATGGCGTCATTGCCAATAGACGATGCGGATGTTTTCTGTCAATGGTTGCTGGAATCCTTTCATTATAATGGGGCGACATTGATGCTCGCCCCTGCTACCGGCTTTTATGGGACAGAAGGTTTGGGCAAAAATGAAGTGCGTCTCGCTTATGTATTAAATGTCGACGCTATCAATAAGGCTATGGATTGCCTGGAGAAAGCGCTGGAAGTGTATCCAGGAAGAAAAAAATAAAATCTGTTTGTTTTCTGAAAACTAAAAAACCCTTACCAGATAAGGGTTTTTTTTGTATCGGGGAGCAGACTTGAACTGCCGACCTTCGGGTTATGAATCCGATGCTCTAACCAGCTGAGCTACCCCGACATTTTGGGCGGCGAAGATAATACTTTGCAGAAAAACAGCAATACAAAAAATGACGATTTATTCAACTTTTTCTATTTTTTTAAGTTTAAATTGAAGTGTTGGTTTCAACAAACAAACAAATATTGATAATTCTTATTTTCAAAATAAAACCTATTCTTTGCAGTAAACCATGGAATTTTCTCCATTCGCTTTCATTTAATGAAAAATGCCTGCTTTCAAAACCAGATTAAGTAGGCATTCACCAAAAATTACCACATAACTTACCTCGCTCCGGGAGGACAATATTTTCTCAAATAATCTGTATAAAGAGTCGATAAAAATTTCCTCGTTCCTTCACCTTCAGACAGTGAATGTGTACGGTTTGGAAACGGCATAAATTGGAAACTTTTGTTGTATTTTATCAGCTCATTCAACAGCGCTTCTGCATTATCATATTGCACGTTGTCATCGCCGGTTCCATGAATGAACAATAAATTTCCCTTTAGATTTTTTGCATAATGAATTGCCGAACCAAGCACATAATTTTCCATATCATCCTCCGGCAATCCCATATAACGTTCTTCATAAATGTTATCATAGAATAACATATTCGTAACTGCAGCAATGGAAATCCCCGTTTTATAAATTTCAGGATATTGAAACATCAGGTTTAAAGTTGAAGATCCCCCTCCACTCCAGCCCCAAACTGCTACACGATCTTTATCAAAATAAGGCTTTTCTAAAATCTTTTTTGCTGCCATTGCCTGGTCGCGAATGTTTAATCTTCCGATTTTTCCATAAATTGATTTTCGCCATTCGGCACCGCGCAATGAAGGTGTGCCACGATTATCAACTGAAATTTGAAAATATCCTTCAAGGCTCATATCACCATTGAATAAAAAATTATTCTGCGCACCAAACTGATCGCCAACGGTAGATGCAGCCGGTTCGCCATACACATAAAAAACAACGGGGTATTTTTTTGTTGAATCAAAATTTACAGGCTTCGACATCCATGCGTCAAAGGTGACATTATCCCCGGTAGTTACTTTAAAATATTCGACATTGCTGTTCTCATTCACGCGCATATTTTTCGCAATGCTCTTCTCTTCATTCAAAGGTTTTCCATCAGGCAAACTGATCCATTCCGATGCGGGAAATGTTTTATAATTTGAAAAAGTATGGAATGCAAATTTTGCTTCAGGAGAAATATTATAATTGTGTGTGCCCACAAGATTTGCTGGTGATAAAGGTTCCAGCTTTCCTTTGCCATTTAATTTTGTCCGATACAAATAAAGCTGTGTGGCATTATTTGGTGACGCCATAAAATAAACATAACCATTTTTTTCATCAATGCATTTGATGTTATCTATATCATAATCGCCCTTGGTGACAAGGGTTTCTTTACCATCACGATCAAGTAAATAAATATGACGCCAGCCATCTTTTTCTGTCACCCACAAAAATTGCTTACCTCCGTTGAGCCAATCCCAACCTGTAGGATCATCATCATTCCATCTTGATTTGATATCAATAAATGCTTTGTCATCTTCGGTATAAAAATTTTTTGCAGTTCCGGTATTTACATCGCAAAAGAAAAGCTTGCTTTCATTTTGTTTCCTGTTCAATTGTTGCAAAACAACCTGTGAAGAATTATCTGCCCATTCCATTCTTGGAATATAATGTTCCTGCGGATCCCCGGGAACGTTCATCCATTTAATGTCATCATTGTTCACAGTTACCACGCCAATTCTTACCGGAGAAGGTGGCCAGCCTACTTTTGGATACTCCACAGGAATAATTTGTGAATACACAGAATCGGTTGTATTAACCATATAATAATCACGAATCTTTGTTGCATCTACCTGCCAGAAAGCAATTTTTTTACTGTCGGGACTCCAGCGAAAACCATCTCTGCAACCGAATTCTTCTTCATAAACCCAATCAAAAGTCCCATTGATAAATTTTCGTGTACCCGTCACCGTTAGTGGTTTTATTTGATGAGATGTGAGATCTTCCACATATAAGTTATGTTCACTTACATACGCAGCCTGCTTTCCATCCGGAGAAATTTTTGCAAACATTAATGACTGAGATGGAAGAGTTTTTCCTAGTTGAGTCAATTGATTATTGTTTAAATCCAGTATCCAATAATCGCCGCGGGTGTGATAGCGCCACACTTTTGCAGTGTTGGTAAAAATCAGCAACGTTTTATAATCAGCAGAAAAACTATAAATTCTAAATGATAGTGGTACCGTTGCCCCAGTAGGAATTAACTGTGCGCTTTTTACCAAAACAGTTTCGTTGTTGGTTTTCAAGTCAGTTTTTACAATATTCCCGTTTTTCAAAACGATCATTGAGTTGCCATCATTTGTCCAGTTTATTTCTTTTGCACGGAATTGAGAAAAAGAAGTGAAAGTGCAAACGGAAAAAATAATAAGAACAAAAAATCTTAGTGGTTTATAAGTCATCTTTTAAATTTTTGGGTGGTAAAAGTAAAGGAAAAAGAAATTGAATATTTTAGATTCCGGTGAAAATACAAATGCGGTTTATTTCTCGGTTTACTGGTAGGTATTGAGTGGTGCCTGAAAAATTTGTTTCAGGTAAAAAAGATAAATTTGTTTAATGGCAGAAAAAGAAAAACTAAGAATTGACAAATACTTATGGGCGATCAGGATATTTAAAACAAGAAGTATCGCTGCTGATGCATGCAATTCTGGAAAAGTAAAAAGTAAAGGAAATAATGTAAAACCAGCGAAAACTGTAGCTTTGGGCGATCAGTATGAAATAAAAACTGAAAATAAAAAGTGGATAATTGAAGTGACTTCTTTGCTGCATAACCGGCAGAAATATGAAGAAGCAATCAAACATTATATTGATCATACACCAAAAGAAACCCCTGTTAAAAAAGAAGCCAGTGCTTTTGTATTTAACACCGGCAAAAGACAAAGTAAGCAAGGCCGGCCAACCAAAAAAGAGAAGAGAAAGCTGGACGATTTTTTGGAATAAGGAATCGTTTTAAGCGTATTTTTTATCTGTTTATCTCCCTGCCTCGCATGTGAGTTGAAATGAAGCAACTGAATCATTTAAAACTGATATACAAACATCAATCATGCAATGAAGATGTAGATAAGTGCGGCAATGATAAATTGCAAAAATTTCTAAAACGCTTATCGGAAGAGTTATTTTTCATAAAATAGCTTTAAAAAATTGTCATAGATGACCAGAACCGCCTTCCCTCCCTACTCCATCAAATGCATATTAGGAGTTAATCTGTAAATTTTTCTTTTATTCTCCGCTTTATCTTTGCCCAATGAAAATAGATATTATCTCTGTAGTTCCTCAATTAATGGAAAGTTTCTTTGCCCATTCTATTTTAAAAAGAGCAAAGGAAAAAGGTTTGTTGGAAATAAATATTTTTAACTTAAGAGATTTTACAAATTACAAACATGGCCAGGTAGATGATTATCAATTTGGTGGTGGAGCAGGTTTGGTAATGATGATAGAACCACTGGTAAATGGGATTGAAACTTTAAAAAAAAATACTCCCTATGATGAGATTATTTTTTTAACTCCTGATGGGGAAATTTTTGATCAAAAAATGGCCAATCAGTTATCCTTAAAAAATAATTTGCTTCTGGTATGTGGCCATTATAAAGGAATTGATCAGCGCGTCCGTGATCATTTTATTACCAAAGAAATATCAATTGGCAACTATGTATTGAGTGGCGGGGAATTAGGCGCTGCAGTTTTAGCGGATGCAATCGGTCGATTAATTCCCGGAGTTTTGAATGATGAAACATAAGCGCTTACTGATTCTTTCCAGGATAATTTATTGGCGCCTCCGGTATATACTCGTCCTGAAGAATTTCGGGGATGGAAAGTTCCGGAAGTTTTAATGAGCGGAAATCATGAAAAAATTGAAGAATGGCGTAATGAAAAATCTTTTGAAAGAACGTTTGAAAGAAGGCCCGATTTGTTGGAATGATTTTAAAACCAGCATAAAGTCTTTCCAAACTTCACATTTTCTTTCGCGCTAAATAAATGTTCCACGCATGTTTTAAAATTACCGTTTATTCTATTCGGCAGAAACTGTCTCTTCCGCATGGCGCATTTTTGCATTGATCTGTCCGGTAATAATATGCCAGAACATGACAAAATCGCTGCCCAGGCTATACAGTGGATAAACAAATGTGGCTGGTTTATTTTTCTCAAAAAAGAAATGCCCAAACCAGGCAAACCCATAGCCACAAAGAGGTATAATAATATACCAAAACCATTTACCCGTGATGATTCCAAGAATAATGCAAACGAAAATTAAAAGAGTTCCGGTAAAATGCAATGCTCTGCTTACGGGATTTCTATGTTCTGTCAGATAATATGGATAAAAACTCCAAAAGGTTTTATATTTTTTTTCCATAGCGAAATCATTTAAAGATTAATCTAAAAGATGCAACTCTAAATTTCGGACTTCTTTTAAATCAGACAAAACTTCTTCGAGTTTATTTTTGGAAATGCCGGTTTCCATTCTGCAAAATAACTGCATTTCATTTTTTAAAACAGTGCAGTTGTATTGTTTGATAATGCGCATTACCTCGTTCATTTCGGTATAATTGAACTGCAATTCATACACTGTTTCAATTGCCTTTTGGACAATTGGCGTGCATTGCAAAACCAAGGATGACGCGGTTTTATAAGCATTAATCAATCCCGGAACTCCTAATAAGGTACCACCAAAATAACGCACAACAATGACTAAAATATCAGTTAGGTGTTTAGAATCGATTTGTCCTAAAATGGGTCGGCCTGCCGTTCCGGAAGGTTCTCCATCATCACTTGCTCTGAAATTATTTCCATTGATTCCGAGCCGGTAAGCAAAACAATGATGTGCTGCCTTTGGATGTTCTTTTTTCAAATCCAGTAAATATTTTTTAAAATCGTCTATATTTTTTACTGGAAATGAATAGGCTA
>JBQCFO010000359.1:0-12475 GCA_051959055.1 Ginsengibacter sp.
CAACTGAGGAAGGTAATATTTAATGCAAAAAGATCGAGTGCAAGAAATATTATTTGCATGTATCGTTCAAACTGTCGGTTCAATGCTATAAGCTTTTAAAACGGAATTTTCGTATGAAGCGTTTAATGTTCGTTTAGAATTATTTGGTAAAAAGCAATGAGCTTTTTGCTCTCAAAATCCCAGGATAGTTCATTAATAACTCGGTTGTACCCATATTCACCCATTTCAATTCTTACATCCGGATTGTCAAATAACCACAAAATCTTTTCAGCAAAATTTTGAGGAGATGCATTTTCCGCATAGAGCGAGGCATTTTGGGCAGAAACCCTGCCTTCTTTCAAATCGTATTGGACAATTGGCTTTTTTAAAGCCATATATTCCATGATTTTATTCATGGTTGAAAGATTGTTCATCTCTGTTGGTTTATCTGGATTCACACATATATCACTAGTATTTAAGATATTAATCATCGTTTCATCATCCACTCTCCCATAATAATCCACGTAATCCTGTAATTCCATTTTTTGTGTTAATTCTTTTATGGCTTGTAATTCAGTACCACCACCTATAATTGCAAATTGTACATTTTTTCGTTTTGCTATTACATGTTTGACTGATTCCAAAAGAAGGTCTAACCCCTCCTGTTGGCCAATTACACCAACATAACCTATTAAAAAGTCGCGGCCTTTTTTGTATTTATTATCGCCTTTCCTCAGTATAAGCCGATCTAATTTTGGCCCACTACGGACAACTTGGACTCGGTTTGCCGGCATCTTGCCTCTTTTGATCGCAATCTCTTTATATGAGTCGTTGGTTGCAATACTATAATTCGCTGTAGCGAATGTTAAACGTTCCATAACAATTAAGAACCTGTAAAAAAAACCTTTTTTATTGTATTTTGCTATATACAATTCAGGGTTTATATCGTGATGATCAAAAACATATTTAACCCCTAAAAGTTTGTAAAAAAGGGCCACTATAAAGATTAAATCTGGTGGATTACAACCATGAATTACATGAAATTTTTTTTTAGTATATATTTTGAAACTTAAAATAAATTCCCACATTAATGCCATAGAATATTCCCGCAAATACCCGAAAACGCCTTTGCCTTCTTTTAATGGGTGGCGATAGATGTCTATCCCATTCACTTGTTCGAAGCTTTGATGATATCCTTTCATTTTAGGGCATATAATTGACACATCAACCCCATGTTCTTTTAGGGTATTCGCTTCTTGCCAAACTCTCCGGTCAAAAGGAACGGGAAGATTTTCTACGATGATTAAAACGTGCTTTCTCTTAAACATTATCTACCAATTAATTCCTTTATATCCGGGTACATCTAACAGATGTTCATCTAAACGCACCATGTCAATTATTATTTTGTTCTCTGCTTTCTTTAAATAAGGTAAAAATTCTTCTTCTTTTGTATTGATAATTATTACCTCGCACGTATCAATAATTTTTTGGGCATCATCTACCATTAAACTTGAAAGATGGGGAATTCGCGAATTAATGAAGTCTTTATTAGTTCCCGTTAATAATGAAATATTGATATTATTGTCATAAATGCAAATGTCACATCCCTTTCCGGACAGCGCTTCAATTACTGCGACTGCGGCACTATTTCTTAAATCATCCGTACCTGCTTTAAAGCTTAGTCCTAAAAATCCAAGTTTTTTGTTCCAATACTTATAAATCATCTTAACGGCCCTTTGAATTTGAATATCGTTTGTTTTGTGTATGCTTTTTATTATTGGCACATCCACATACATATCGTGAGCTAAAGTTTGCAGGCCTTTTAGATCTTTTGGGAGGCAGGAGCCGCCATAAGCAAAACCGGGTTTGAAATAATATGGTGATATATTTAACTGTTTGTCTTTACAAAAAATATCCATTACCTTATGCGAATCTATTCCTAATTCGCAACATATATTGCCAATTTCATTCCCAAAGGAAATTTTAAGCGCATGAAAAGTATTGTTGACATACTTCATAATTTCTGCGACTTTTAAATCAGTAATTATAATTTCGGCAGGTAGCTGGCGATAAAGTTCCGCTACTTTTTCTGCAGCTTTTTTATTGTCTGAGCCAATAAGAGTTAATGGGGGAGAAAAATAATCGTTAACTGCACTTCCTTCCCGCAGAAATTCCGGATTATCAACTATCGCAAAGTCTTTATTTCGCTTTCTACCAGAAATGTTTTCAATTTTGCGGGCGAATTTATCACAAGTTCCCGGCATTATAGTAGAACGAATTGCGATGGTATGAAATTCAGATTTATCTTTTAAAGCTAAACCAATTTGATCGGCCACTTTAAAAATAAATTCAAGATTAAGATGTCCTTTTTCGCTGCTGGGAGTTCCTACTGCTACAATGCTAATTTCTGTTCGCAGTACAGCATCTTTTGAATTAGTAGTGGCTTCCAGATTACCTGCCTTTCTTTGATCGCATATGATCTGATCAATATCTTTCTCGATAATCGTTGCTTTTCCTGAATTTATTTGATCTACTTTAGTCTGGCTCACATCAACACCAATTACTTTATGTCCAATCTTTGCAAGGCATCCGAGACTTACACAGCCAACGTAACCAAGCCCAAAAATGCTGATATTCATTTATTTTAAAATTTCTATTACTGTTTTAAGTTGAATTTTTTGGGACGTTGAAGAATAGATTTTGCCGAAAATAACGCAAGTTTTCTTTTTCTGCATAAACGAAGGTGAATACCATCCTAAAATTGGTTTCGATTGACCTTTTATAATTTGAAAGTTCACTTTTGGATCAAGAGTCATTTTAACTTTCCGGTCTCCAATTTTATGTTTAACCTGGTATGTATTCGAATTAATTTCCTGGATTTCAACAAGAGGATGCAGGTGCCATGGTTGAATGATTTCATGATTTTCTGAATTAACCTCTATGTTGTCTAAAATGGTAAATTTATTTTCATGAGGAGTGAACTGCACTATTCTTTCATGTGAAGATCCTGCTACTTTGTAGCCATTATGTGATGCTGTTACTGATTCGCATTCATTCGTTTTTGTTAAATCTGAAACTTTCGTTTTATAATGTTTCAACCATAATGTGGGGCCACCTTGTACAGCCTGGTTTTCACGATCAATACAAATTGTGTTGTGTGCTAAAGTGCTAATGAAGTAATTCCTCCATTCTTTATCTGTATGGTAAATATAAGTACCCGGATCTATTAAAACCGGATCTCCATCTAAATGAAGAATAACTGATAATGCATCGGCATGGCCATGAGCAGCAATAGATAAAAAGCCAAGCGGTGCGGCATCAAAATGCAAATAGATCTCTTCTCTACTATTATTTTTTTTTCTGAAGAAAAAATGGCCTTCTTCTCTATAGAATTCTGATTTCTCATCAACCATAAGTGAAGGCAATCGTTCAAAGGCCTCTTTGGCAGATTCACCAAATAACAATTTATTTTTCAGATCAAATCCATTGCTTTTGGTTTTTAATTTAGAATCTTGAAAAATAATTGCTCCGGAAGTGAGTAATGATTTGAAATTATTGAAATGTTCATCAAAATCAACAATAAAGCATTTTCCGTCATCTTCATCTCCATAAGGTGGAAAATTACCTTTGCTATCCAGAAAATTAAAAATGTAACTGAAAATATTATGCAAATACGATTTGTATTTTGAACTAAAAGAATTTTGCGTTCTTTCACCCACTATAAAAGCAATTAAAAAGAAATCAGTAATAAACTGGATATATTCTGCAGCTTCTTCTTTATTGATTCCGTTTAAAGAATGTTGTTTTACTATTTCTTTCTCAAGTCCTTTTTTTGTATATTGATTCCATTTTTGCGATTCGGAGAATTTCCATTTAGATGAGGCAACGAAAAGCCCTGAGTATTCAGAAATAAGGTGGTTGTTTGCGGATGAATATTTAGAAGGATTTTGATAAGAATATTTGCAATGACAATAGATGGAAGGCAGCCAATCTTTTTCCGCAAACTCTTTAAAAACCTTATTTTCTATCATTAACTTATCTGCATCTAGCACTTCCCAGCACAGAAACCAATTAATGAGTCGCAGATTTACCTCTATATTGCTATACCAGTTTACTCCTGTTAAATATGGATTGTTTGAAATCCATGATTTTATAATTTTAATGAAAAGGAATAAATGCGAATGATCTTTAGTACTGTTATAATTTATTGCAATTTTCATTAAAAATTGCAGGCGGTTTATTTCCCAAACTACTTTCGCCGAAAGATCAGGCCTACTTAATATATTGATACTTTTTGAAAATGTTTTGGGAAAGGATTGATTAGAAAAAATATCTTTATGCCAATCAATTTTGTCAGGATTGGAATAATTAAATTTATTTCCAAAGATGTTTATTAAAGGATCGTGGAATTCTACGTTAAAATTTATTTCTTCTAAAATCTTTTTTTCAATTATTTGTTTGCCTGCTGCAAAGCGTTTATGTTGATGAAAAGCTTTTTCATATTTTTTTTGCAAAACCTGCTTTGCCCTATATGGGTATTCAGGAATTGAAAAAGTTTTGAGCCTGTTGAGATACCAACTAATCATAATAAATCTTCAAAAGAAATTGAATAACTTTCTTTTGTCCTGATGCTTTCAACGGCAAGTATGGTAGTATAACAACTGAGTGCTAAGGAGTTGAAAGGGACAGGATTTTTACCGGTTTGAATAGCATTAATTAGTTCATTCATCTCCTCCTGTTGTCCTTTATTGTTAATTAAAAATCTTTTTTTTATCGTTTTACCATTGCGATAATTAACTATGCTATTAAAATTGTTAAATTCGAGATTATTGCCATCTCCTGTGATTAGAATTTTTTCCTTTGGATATTTTTTATCGCCATCTGCTAAATAAGCAATTACGCAACTGGAACTGTTTTTAAATTTAATGGTTATAAAAGTGTTGTCTTGTTCTGGCATGCTTGCTACTGTTGTCGTATTTGCAAAGACTTCAACGGGGTCAGAGTCTAATAAATATTGTAAAGTGTCAATAAAGTGACCTGCTTCTCCTATAATTCTACCCCCTTGTTCTGGAAACTGATACCATTTATCCATTGGTATGTAGCCAGCATTTACCTGGTAATAAATCGAGTACGCAACATTTTTCTTTAGTTGTTTTTTCAGATATTGAATGGATGGAGAAAATCGCCTGTTATAGCCAATCATTAATACTTTGCTTTTTTCATTGTAGATACGTACAATCGCTCTCAACTCTTCTATTGAAATAGCTAATGGTTTTTCTACATACACATTTTTATCCATCTCAAGAGCGTCGATTACCATTCTTGCATGCTGATTGTGACGTGTTGCAATTAAAATGGTGTTGACATTGGTATCAGCAAGTAATTGATGGTAATCTGTAGTGGCGTAGCTAAATCCAAATTTAGCTGCTTTATCCTTTGCATTGATTCCGGTAGCAGTTGCTATTCCAACCAGATTTACCTGGTTTTCTAAGAACGGCATTAGCATCGTACTGGCATAATTTCCGGCTCCTATTACCCCAAGGTTTACTTCATCCTGTTTCGATATTACGGGTTTCATTTTCACGGTCCGTGTTTCCGTATCTATATCGCTTGCATATTTTAATATGACACCAAGGTAATCTTCTTTACCTTCTTTGATATCGGTAAAAGCCTTTTCTGAATCAGCGAAATCAAATTGATGTGTTATCAGTTTTGACAGAAATAATTTCTTATCCTTCAAAAGCTGCAAAACGGACATCATATTCCTTTGTTCCGTCCATCTTACGTGACCAACAGGATAATCAATACCGTTTTCTTCATATTGTGCATCATATCTTCCCGGACCATAAGATCTTGAAAAACGAAAATCCAATTCTTTATGATAATACAAGTCCCAGGGCAAATCCATTTTTGTAATACCGATATCAACAATTTTAGCCTTGTCTCTTGCAATTTTACCGGCAAGAACAACCGGATCATTGCTTTGGGTGCCCGTACTTATGATTACTGAATCACAGCCAAGGCCACCGGTTAATGCATGAATTTCTTTTTCAAAATCTGTTTTGGTTGCTACTTCTGCAAAATAGGCACCATTGGCCAAGGCAAGTTCGCATTTGCTTTTGGAGATATCAAAACCAAACGCTCTGCATCCATTTGCCTGAATGATTTGAATTAGTATTTGTCCTAAAAGACCCAATCCGATAACGGCAATATTTTCTCCAATTTGTGATTGGGTTTGCCTGAACCCTTGCATGGCTATAGAAGCAATGGTAGTGAAGGCAGCCTCTTTCAAATCAACACCATGAGGTACTTTTGCGCAAAGATTTTTTGGAATAAAATTAACCTCGGAATGGTTTGCATAGCCTGCACCGGCACACGCAACTATATCCCCCTTTTTTAAATGATTTATGCCATTTCCCACTTGAATGACTTCACCCACTAAACTATATCCTAATGGGGAAAGAGAATCCAACTTGTTCATTACTTTTCTATAAGTGGCCATGGGGCCTTGTTGCGCAAGAGTGTTAAAAACATCTTTAACCTGTTCGGGTTTTTTCTTCGCCATTTGAAAGTAACTCAAATCGGCATTTTTCATTTTCATCACTTCTGTTCCCACACTTACTGCTGAATAAATGGATCTCACCAGTACTCCTCCTGCTTTACAATGCGGTACAGGTAAGTCTTCTATAGTTAAAGTATTTCGTTTTATATTTTGCGTAATTTGTCTCACAGATTCCAGGATTTTTTGTTTTTTACCGATATAATGAATGAGTCTTTGATATGTCGCATTTTAACTAATGTCAGTATCATATTCTACAGTTTTCAATTCTGAATGTTGAGGACGCTTATCAAGATATTCTCTGCACCATAATTCTAACGTCAATAATTGATAAATTTGATAAGCATTATCATCTATTCCTTTTCTGTCGTTATCAATCATTTTGTTTATAAACTCATAATTGAAAAAGCCTCTTTTTTCAATATTTTCTTTTGACAATAAATCGTCAACCATATCTTTAAGATCATTTGATATCCAGGAACGAATGGGTGCGCCAAAGGAAGCTTTTGGCCTATAAATGATTTTTCCTGGTAAAAATGTTTCCGCTGCTTTTTTCAAAATGTATTTCGATTCTCCGTCTTTATATTTCAGATTTCCAGGCACTTGCATCGCTTTTGTAATAACAAGTTTATCAATAAAGGGTACACGCACTTCCACAGAAGCGGCCATAGAAGCCCGATCAGTATAAGTAAGATTCAGACCAAGCATAAACATGCTGAGGTCTGTATTACAAATTCTGTTTATTGGATCATTTTTGAATTTTGCTTCAAATGTTCTTTTATGCTCATCATTTATTTGTTCGATTGCAGTCCAATAATCAGGCGTCAAAAGTGCTTTTAATTCTGCATGATCAAAGTATGAATAACTTCTCATATACGCCTGATCAATAGGCATATTTGCAAACCCTGTAAACCGCTTAGCCCATCTTCCCAGTTTGAAACCTTTTCCAAATAGTTTTACCGGCAGCAAACGAACAATTTTAATGATAATTGATTTAGCCAATGTGGGCAATTTATTAAATCGTAGAGCCAGTAATGTTGCTTTTTGCCTTCTGTATCCAAAAAATATTTCATCTGCTCCCATTCCGGACAATAAAACTTTTACACCTTTCTGCCTTGCAGATTTACATATCAAATAGGTATTGATTGCTGCAGGATCACCAATGGGCTCATCCAAAATTTTTACCATTTCTGGCAAGTCTTTTATAATATCCGGGCTTATTTTTATTACGTGATGATCAAATCCAAAACTGTCTGCAATTAATTTTGCATATTTTTCATCATCGGGCATTTTTTCGATTTCCTGATCTTTCTCGGACGTTCCAATTGTAAAGGTAGATAATGCGTGGTTTGTTTTTTTTGCGAGTACCGAGATTAACGAAGAGTCAAGGCCACCACTTAAAAAGCTGCTCACGGGAACATCTGCAACCATGTGCCGCTCAACTGATTTTTTGATGGTTTCCTCAATTTCTCCAGCTATTTCGTTTTCATTCGAATTCAGGTTTATTTCTTCACCTAATTCCCAATATTTTACTAATTTAATTCCTGAGTGTTTGTGATATAAAATATAATGGGCGGGTGGTAGCTTGAAGCAATCATTAAACATCGACTCATTCCCACTTACCCAGCGATAGTTGATACTGCTGACTAGCGCTTTATGATTAATACTCTTATTGAATCCGGGAATATCAATAAGTGTTTTCAATTCAGAACTGAATGCAAAGCCATCATTAATTTGTGTATAAAAGAGTGGCTTTATACCAAAATGATCACGAACAAGAAATAACTCGCTGGTTTGTATATTATAAATTGCAAAAGCAAACATCCCAATTAAAAAACCAAGAGATTCTTTTCCATAATGCTTATACATCTCCAGAATTACTTCTGTATCTGAGGAACTTATAAATTCGACATTCTTTTCTTTTACGAGTTTTTGTTGAAGTTCTTTGTAATTATATATTTCCCCATTAAATGCAATAACCAGGTTGTCTTTTTGAAACGGCTGATTACCTGCTTCGGTCAAATCAATAATTGAAAGTCTTCTATGCGCTAATGCAATATTTTCATCATACCAAATCTGGCTATTATCTGGTCCTCTATGCCTCTGAATCTCGTTCGCATTTTCAGCAAGAATGATATTATTTTGAAAACCTGTAAACCCTGCAATTCCGCACATTTCTCTAAATATTTAATTGATATTACCTTAATTTTTTTTACTTATGTACTACTTCATAAAAAGGAAGTAATTTTTTTGAGTTTTATTATAGAAGGGAAAAAATGAAATAACTTTTTTCAAAAAAGGGAACGGATGTCTTTAGCCTTTTTAAGGATCGCCGGCTTTAAGTATAGTATCAAAAACATTTTTAATATTGTGTTCATACTGTGGTAAGGTAAAATTTTTTAAAAAATGATCCTTGCCATGCATTCCCATTTCTTCTCTTAAATTTTTGTTTTCTATTAATATCCTTAGTTTATCTGCTAATTGTTGAACATTTCTGGGTTCTACTATAAATCCCGTTACGTTGTTAATTACAGCCTCTGAAATACCCCCTTCATTTGTTGATACGACAGGTAATGAGAATTGCATTGCTTCTAAATTGACTAACGGAAATGCTTCTTTAGAATAAAAAGTAGGAAATGCGAAAATATCAGAAGATAAAAATTGATTGTATTTGTCTTCACCATATTTTGGCCCTACTGCATATACACATTTTTCTAATCTTCTTTTTTTTATATAATTTTTGATTATTTCAGTTGTCAAATCCGTTGGTGCACCCACCAGCCTTGCATTGAAAATAATTCCCTGATCATTTAAAAGCTCTAATGCATCAATCAATTTTAATATCCCTTTATTCTCAATATAATTTGACAGATAAAGTATTTCTACAACTTTATCTTCTTCATTATGTCTTTTTTGATTTGATTTTGAATGAATAGGAATACCGCATGGTACAATATATGGTACTGAAGAATAAACGGGTTTAATATCGTCCATTAAATTCCGGGTAAGACAAATAACATCTGTATTTTTAAAAACATACTTATAAATCTTGTTTTTTAAAAGATTCTTACCGATCTCATTTTTAATTCCTTTGCCATGTAAATGGAATAATATTTTTAAGTTGCATAATTTTAAAATCAAAACATAAAAAGAATCTCTGTAAAATCCATATCCTGATGAAGAGAGAGTAAAATATGTCAATTCCGGTTTAAATCTTATAGCTTTCTTCAAAATCGCAACAGCGTAATAAAAGGTTTTAAAGACTTTCAGAATGCTAAACTTTTCAATATTCTTTTGTGAGGAAGAAAATTGTAAATTAACAATCTCTACCTTAAAATTATTGTTGATTATATCACTTTTCGACAAATAACTATTCATTAAACTTGCACCATGTATCGGAGGAGGCAATTGCATAATGCATAAAATTTTTCTCATACTTTATTTAACAATTGATTTATAGTAACAGATGCTTCTTTCACAGAAAATTTAAAATCCTCTTTTAAACCTTCGTTCTTATCCCTAATCTGCAAAATTTTCTCTGCAAATAAAGAAGGATCACGGTTACTAATTATATAACAGTGCTTTTCATCAGAAATTAATTGTTTAATTCCACCCACATCTGTTGCTACTACAGGGGTTCCACAAGCAAGAGCCTCTAATACAACCATTGGTATTCCTTCAAAAAACGAAGAGATAATTAAAACAGAAGATTGACTATATATCTTTCTCAATTCTTTTTGATCTAAAACTGCACCTGTGAATAAAAATAATTTGTCGTTTGCTGTGGATGTAATATAATCTTCAATATTTTTTTTATAGGAGCCCCGGCCAACCAGAACTCCCTTCCATTTGCCTTTTTCTTTTTTATCCAAATAACTTACAATATCAATGAACAACTCTAAACCTTTAACTTCTTCTATTCTTCCTACAAATAAAATTATGTTTTCGTTGATATGTTTTAATAGTTCAGAGCGCTTTTCATCAAAATAAAAAATGGATGTGTCGACAAAATTAGGGAGTAAGATGGCATTATCTTCTTTATGATATTTTTTTACAATATCGAAACATAAATGGTCTATTACAATAATTTTATTTGCATTTTTAATATTTCTTTTTCTAACCCTCGACCAAAAGTTCTGAAATATTTTGTTTCGGAACAATTTATTTTTTGCTTTTTCTAACGCATTGTTTGCTCCATGCATATGATATAAAATGTTATATGCACCATTTGTCCAAAATAACATTTCTTCGGAGTGAGAATAAATGGTATGTATATTATACTTTTTGAAAACTTTATTGATGTCACGGCTGCACCAAAATGTTCGAATCCTCTCTGGAATTTTAGACCCTTTTGGAAGGTAGACAATAGGGTATATTACAATATTTCCGCTTAGTTTTATTTCTGTTTTTAAATGTTCTTTTTTTGAAGTAGTTCCAATCAAATAGATTTTTTCAGCTTCGATATAGGGCAGAATACTTTTTATTACTCCTGAAGCGCCCCCTATTGTTAAAGATGTAGGAGTATTCCATTCCTCAAAGTTGCAAATGCCTAATATAGCTATGTTCATTAAAGAAGGATTATTTTATACTTGGTGATTTTCATCTCCAAGGGCTTTAGTTATATTTTGTTCTATTCTTTTTCCAACAACTTCCCAAGTAAAATTTGATTGCGTATATTGATAACCATTCTCACCCATTTCACGGCATTTATCTGGATTATTAAGAAGTTTACAGATAGCCTCCGTATAATCATTTATATTATTATTGAGCAGATAGCCATTATAATCATTGACAATCATATCTGAAATACAACCGATATTGTTTGTGATAATAGGTAATCCATAATTCATAGCTTCGATAAAAACAATACCGAAAGGCTCTCTCACAGTGGGTAAACAGAAAATACTTGCTGATTCATAGTATTTAGAAATTTCTTCAACTGGGATTTTACCAATCACACTACAATTAACCAATGTAATATTTTTAGGTTTACACCCTACAATAGTTAAGGATGCATCAGGATGGCTTTTTAGGATATTTTCGAATGCCTTTAAAAGAGTTGGACCGCCCTTTCTTTCCCATTCCACGCCTACAAACAGAATATTTTTAGAAAGGTATTTTTGGGGATTACTTTGTGAAGGATGAGCTATATTACTACCAGAAAAAACTGGAAGAACCTTCTCTTTTGGAATTTGGTATTGAGTAACAAGTGAATGAGCTGGAAGACTTCCAAAAGTAAATATCAAAGTGGCATCCTGATAAGCTTTCGTTTCACATTTTTCAATAAATCTTTTGGATCGAATATATTGTGTTGGATTAATATGCGGGTATAACAAATTCGTTTTAGTAGTATGGTCAGTATATATAAAGTTGGGAATATTTTCCATTTTCCCATTGAA
Organism: Ginsengibacter sp.; assembly: GCA_051959055.1. Classification (GTDB taxonomy): domain Bacteria; phylum Bacteroidota; class Bacteroidia; order Chitinophagales; family Chitinophagaceae; genus Ginsengibacter. The sequence goes on from JBQCFO010000359.1 coordinate 11,938, forward strand.
AAGTGATTGAGTTTGAAAGGTAAATTTATAGTCTTTTCCTTTTTTCAATCTTTTAATTTCTTTACTGACAAGTAGTGAGAGATATGAAGTAGCAAAAAACCACTGAAATAATTCTCGTAATTTTTTTTGGCCTGACATTAACTCAACTCCATATTCTGTTAAAAAAAAATAAATATTAATAAAAAAGTGGTATTTCTTGATTTTATGCTTCAGAAAGTCCCATACGTCAATTGTTTCGATGTGATAATCCGGATATTCACGTTTTAAAAATTCACGAACATTGTTATTTATATTTGAAAACCCACCAGACTTTAAAAATAAAATTTCTTTTGAACTCATCTGTCTAAAAGTAAATCGTAAAAGAGAAGGAGGCAAAAATGAAAAAGTTCGTTTTTTTAACAGCAATTAGAATATTCAATTGTACTTTATAGTAATCAATTAAAGAAGCGCGTTATTTTTCTTTTTATTCTTTCAAAACGATCATTATAATGATTTAATTGCAAGCTTTTATATGCCTTTTTATAATCTTCATTCCCTG
>JBQCFO010000360.1:0-2766 GCA_051959055.1 Ginsengibacter sp.
CAAACTTCGTTCAAATCCTTTAGAGTGTTACATTTCAAAGGATTTTACCAACCATTTTTCAGTATTATGCCCTTTTTTACTATTATGAAAAGGGAAACTATCATTTTAACCAGCATCTTTTAAGAAAAAATCAAAACTATCACCTCTCAGTCCCAGGCGCATCGTTTCTAGCGGTATCACTTCTTTTGGCAAAATATTTCCCAGGTTGGCATTGCAGCCGAGGAGTTTTATGAAATACAATTGCTGGTCTTTTTCCGGCGCTTCCCATATTATTTTTTCAGAAGGAATTTTAGTGAGTATTTCTTCTACAAGGCCTTCGCGTACTTCACCGGAATTCCGATACAAACCCTCATTGCCGGTTTCTTTTGCTTCTGCTATTACATACCTTGAACCTGCATCCAGCTCAGCTTTCATCAATTCGATCCACTTATATGGTGGAGTTACTTTCACTTTATCCTTGTCCTGAGAGCCAATCTCGCTTATCACGATTCCTCGTGATGAAAGTGTGCGAATATAATCGCACTTTTTTTCATGGGTGATACGGATATCACCATCAGAAACTTCGCTAAAAGTGATCTCAAAATCATCCATCATCTTTACATAATCATCAAATTGATTGCGTATGACGAAGGCCTCAAATAAAAGCCCTCCAAAGAAAACAGGAATGTGGTGCGATTTATAAATCTCAATTTTTTCGCGCAATAAAGGAGTAACCATTGCAGTTCCAAAGGCTAGTTTTACCATGTCAATATGATCTGCCGCTACTGATAACATATTCTCTGTTTCCGCCAAATTTAATCCCCTGTCGCTTATCATTGTAATGCCAAAATCTCTTGGCTGCGGCGTACGCTTCGGTATTTTAGAAAGATTAAAATTCATAAAGTAATTTTTTATTGATAAAGAATATTTGTGTGTTTTTATTGAAGTAATTGAATATAAGATTGTGTGTTATAATCATCCATGCCCATATTCGCCTTGATCAATTCACCTTTTTCATCAAAAATAAAGGTAGCGGGAATGCCATTGATGTTAAATATTTCGGGTAAGTTTTCTGCCGGATAAAATACAGGCAATTGCAGATGCTTTGCTTTCGCAAATCTTTTTGCTAAGCCGAAATTGTTATCCAGCGACAACATTATAAAAGCCACTTTTTTCTTATCAATTTTCTTGTAAAGTTTTTCTATCGAAGGTATTTCTGCCCTGCAGGGCGGACACCAGGTAGCCCAAAGATTGATAAACACTTTTTTACCTTTTAAATCTGAAAGATTGATAATATTTCCATCTGCAGACTCCAGTTTAAAAGATGGTAACGTCTGCGTTTGAGTAGTGTAGCCGGTTTGCAGCGCTTTTGCAGTTTCAGTTTTTACTGAAGCAATTTCGCCAGATGGATTGCTGCATGCACTAAAAGCTACACATGCTATCAGAAGACTTATGATTATTTTGGATTTCATATTATTTATTTCAATTTAATTATTGATCATTTTCTTAACCTTGATTATTGAAAATTGAATATTGATTGTTGGATATTGAACCTTGAATATTGAACTACCAACTTATAAGTCCAGTTCCTTTAATTGCCTCATAAACTCATTAGAATCATATTTTGCCATACCATTGTGTTTTAAAATAATTTTTCCTTCTTTATCCAGCACAATTGTTGTGGGCAAATTGCCGGCAAATATTTCAACGGGCACTTCGCCGGAAGCGACATAAAATGGTACCGTCAGATTGCTTCGTTCAAGGTAAATTTTTGCTTTATTTTTGTCCTCATCTTCATTAATAAATAAGAAAATAAACCGCTTATCGTCTTTTAATTTTTGATATAATTTTTCTAATGAAGGCATTTCTGCACGGCATGGCGGGCACCACGATGCCCAGAAATTGATGAAAACAACTTTCCCTTTCAAGTCATTGGTGGTAGCGGTATTGCCCTCTGCATCTGAAAATGAAAAAGCTGCCGGTTTAGGAGAGTTTTTCTCCGGGTCCTTTTTTATTTCTGCTTTTAGCAATCCTGTAGAAACCACCTGCCGGAGCAGCCACGCTTTTGCATCGGGACTAAAAATGAACAGCAGGATGATGCCGTAAAACAAAAGATTAAACCATCTTTTTTTTATAAAGGGTGTGATATTTTTTAGATTCATTGCGATGTGATTTTATGGTTGCATATAATAATCATTGCCTCTAAGCGGCATTAATCAGTAATGAATTAAAAATCAGATAAGCAATCGAAGATGTTGCAGAAAAAGGGGAAGAGACGAATTATCAAACGTGGATAAAGGATATTGAATATTTGTTCCACTTAAAAAATAATTTATCTTAAATCCGGGTTTGTGGTTGTTTAAAAAAAATACAGGTGCTTGTAGTTTTACCGGCTGGTAAAGTTCAGTTGTAAAGAGTGGTTTTTTTGCAAATGAAAAATTTTGACTCCAGCCTGCATCAGCCCATTCATCATTTTTATTGATATTGGTTTGATGGCTTTTTGTGGTGGAAGTTTTAATGGAATCTTTTAGCAAAAACCTTTTTACCGGGCAGGAAGCGATCAGCATCGAAAATGCAAGAGCAAGCCATAGAGCTGGCGTTACTTTTGTTTTGCGAAACCAATAACCTTTGTCAGATCTTTTTTCCATCGCAGCAAAAATAACTTTTGATTTTCTTAGTCGTTTTCCATCCAAGAATTTTACATAAAACGGCAGTCCTCCCTCCAATTTGAAACGGATAATCAGATCCGCCTAATTGCTTAACCAATTCATCTGCTTTAAAATACAG
>JBQCFO010000361.1:0-2976 GCA_051959055.1 Ginsengibacter sp.
GGTTCTGTGCTTTTTAATAAATAACCGTTCGCGCCACTATCCATCAGGTGGCCTACAAACCGTTCATCTTCAACCATGGTAAGAATAAGAATCCGGACTTTAGGATAATGTTTATTGAGATATTTAGTCGTTTCTATTCCATCTTTTACTGGCATTTTCAGATCCATGAGTACAATATCAGGCTGCTCTTTTTCTATCCCTTTTATCAATTCTTCCCCGTTTTCTGCTTCGAGGATAAATCTGATATTATGATACGATTTCAGAGAAAGTATTACCCCTTTTCTGAAAATTTTGTGATCGTCTGCTATGGCTACGTTAATAAATTCCGGGGTCATATTTTATAGCTTAAAGGCAAAAATTAAAAGAAAATGATATAAAAAACAACAATTTATTTAACTGGTTCCCTCGGCACTTCAATGGTTACTTTGTAATATGTATGGGTATTATCTATTTCAAAAAATATTTTTCCTTTTAAAACTCTTATCCTGCTTTGAATATTTTTTAAACCCAGGCCTGCCGAATTATGCTCCATTTTGTCGTAATCCTTTTGAAGAATTCCTCTGCCGTCATGGTGAATACGAAAGTAAACAATATTCCCCTGAGCATTTTGAGTAAGATGAATAAATCCTGCGCTACTATGTTTAATAATGTTGGTTACAAGCTCCTGTACTATACGAAACACAAGCAATTCCTGTTCATCATTCAAGCGCTGTCGGTTGTCGTGAAACCGGGCGCTGGCATTGATTACACCTGAACCATTTATTTTTTCAAAAAGATCTTTTACAGCCGCTTCCAATCCAAAGTTTTTTAAAGTCGGCGGCATGAGGCTGTGTGAAATATTCCTGATTAGTTGAATACTATCGTCGATAATTTGCTTGGCGCTAAAAATAGATTGAAGTTGTGTGGCAGGTTCCTGGTGAATTAAATTTTCATTCAGATAAAGTCTCGCTGTAGCCAATAATGGCCCTGCATCATCGTGCAAATCTGCGGCGATTCTTTGCCTTTCTTCTTCCTGAAACTGTATGGAAGCGCGTAGCAACATTTGCTGTCTCTCTTCCTCCATTTTCTGAATTTTTTTATTGAACCTGATTACTTTGCGTTGATGAAAAACTACTACAGTGATCAACATTACCGCCATGAGCAGCATTCCAAGCGTACCCAAAAGAAGTAAACCGGGAAAAGAGAATACTGTTTGATCCTGTAGAAAAAACATCTAGCGGGTTAATTAATTTTTTTCATAAATAAAAAGTTCATCCCCTAAATCAGGAATTACCTTTTTTTGTTGCTTTGCTGTGCCAGTCGATTTCATCATCATAGCCACACAAAGCAATAGATTTTTAAAAATATTGAAGGAGATATTAATAACAAAATACATTTTTTGAAAAGAGACGCTCTCTTTCATTTTGTCTGTCATTAAATACAAAAAAAATGTACCGGAAAAATAAATAAAAAATGCTACAACCACCCAAAAATTAAAAGTGGAGTAAATTAAAAGATTGTTGCTGTTTTTGATTTGGGAAAAGAAGTATGCTGAACAAAGCATCAACACTATAATAGATTCTATTCCGATTGCAATCGAATCAAATTCTCGTGTCTTACTTAAAAAAATATAATCAATTGCAGCAAACAACAAGAAGCCTAACCAAATAAACGGAACGATCTTCCTCAACGTGCCTTTTGGAATTATTAAATAAATAAAATAGCAGAAGAAAGTATATTCAATAACCGTAAACAAATTCAACAAGGTTATGAAAGACTGCGAACCAAAACTCTGAAGATAAAGGCCTACCGCTTCATTCACAATACAGTAAAGTACATAAAATAGAATAACCCTTAGTGGTTTGTCTTTGCTTTTTCGTTTGAAAAGCAAAAAAAACACTAAGGGTAGTGCTGTAAAAACTAAATGCGTGTATAATAACGTTTTAAAAATAGCAGTTATATTTTTTTCAAATCAAATATAACTACCTTTTTTAAATTTTATTGCAGAAGTCGCAAAAAAAATAACGATTGCTTAGCCCTTGCCGTTCAATATAGACCAGTCAATGATAACTCTGTCAGCAACAATGCCATCGTATTTTTCCAGATCGCCTGTGTTGGTCACTGCAGAATAAGAAAGAATATCTTTTCCTTCTGCATCAATGCCTGTGTAAACTAAGTGCTCTTCATTTTCATTAGTAAGGCATTTGCGGAAACTAATTCCTACACAACCTGGCTGATTTAAAATTTGTTCAATAATGTTACGACCGATGTAATAACCCGGTGTAGCATCAGGATTTGCAGTTCTGAAGTTTTGAACTAATTGGATGCCTTCAGCTAATCCAATGTCTTCGCCTACTTCAGCAAGACTTTTGGTTTCGAGTGTGTTTGTTGTCATAATTGTAAATTTGTTTTTTTTAAGTGTGTGTTTTTCTGATTAACAGAATGCTAACTTCCAGAAAATATAATTCACGTACAATTGCATTTTTTCTATTTTAAATCACGTATTTTTGCTGAAATGCAGTAGTGGTGCACCTTTTAACGAAAAATAAACGTAAATAAACGTCTTAAAATAAGGTAATTGTACGATGGAAATATAGTAAATTTACTATCAAATAAATTCGTTTGTTTACGACCGTAAAAGCACGTTTTTGCAGGTTAGGACAATAAAAAACCAGGCGTGTACTGCCTGGGCTTTTGGATTTTAAAGCGGGAAAGAAATATGGTTACTAAAGCGGGTATTTTAGAAAAAAAGATTTCAAACGATTCATTGGTTTTTTATGATATTCTAAATTTCAAAATCAAACAGATTGATAATTCAAAAGTAAAAGAAGGGAATCATGTTTTCAACAGCATCTTTACCTTTTTTTTCAAGTCAGGTTATTACCAGATTTTAAGCAAAAGCGCAAATGCGTATAGAAAAAATACGAGGTCAAATTATTGGAAATTGTACTTCGTAGCTTTTTGTAAATTATTTTGTTATTTATCGTATAAAAACGT
>JBQCFO010000362.1:0-2781 GCA_051959055.1 Ginsengibacter sp.
TGCGCTACCATAGTTAATGTGCCGTGTTTTATCTGCTGCAAAATATCAGGCTTGCCATCAGGACGATGTATGTCAACATACTTTGTTGCATAATCAACATAAGTTTCATCTCGTGTTGGTTTAAATTTTTCCCATGTATCAACCAAACTCAACACTGCATCGCAATGCGAGCCGGTTTGAATATCAAAATCACCTGCATCAAACCAGCCGCCAATTGCCAAACCTGGAATACTTTCATAAGGCTTATATTTGGTTTCGGTTGAAGCGCCCATGCTGTAGCCATCAAAATGCTGGTGATTCACAGGCGCCTGTAAGGCATCATCTAAAAACGGCGCACCATGCCACACACGATAGGCTTCATTCACTTCCATGTGGTCCATTTGCACGGGGAACCAAACATCTAAAGTTGGATGCCAGGTCTTATCATACACATTGGAAGCAATGGAGAAAGTATTGGTTTTTTGGCTGCCATATTGAATGAAATATAAGCCCGGTTCTTTTACCGAACTGAAATCAAATTTCGCATAATTATAGCGCAGGTATCTTCCCCAAACTTTTACATCACCTTTTAATTTCTGTATATATTCTCCATTGGCTGTAACCTGGAAAAGCGACGCGGTTTTTAAAGGCGTATCATTTTTATCCAGTTCAATTACCGCAACTTTTTTCTGGGAAGGATGATAACCCACCTGCGAAAATCCAATATTCGGTTTTCGTTTCCAGTTTGGAATAGCATTCGGCTCCACGTACCATGTTAACACCTTTCCTGTCTTGTTTGCAGGCAATAAACTACGAACAATAAACCAGCCGTTTTGTGCGAGATTGCGGCCATCGAATAACATCAGATTTTCGCCGGGAGTTTCTGAAACAACCCTCACACGTCGTTCCGGATCTTCCGGTGCCAACACAAACATTTTACCAGTGGCAATTGGAGATGGCACAATAAATTCGCCCCTGCCTCTGTCATCAAAAGTCGCATGCCCGGCGAATTGCGGAATCTTTTTACTGATTGGCTCGATGCTGGTTTTGCTACCGGGATATAATGGAAAATTAGCTGGCTTTCCATCAGCCAAATAAGTTTTTTCAAAATAGGCGGAAGGCAAAAACTCAAAATTAAAGCCTGCATTTCCTATCAGTTTTTCAGGAACAGATTTATCCAGGTAAACATTAATTTCAACACCATTATCTTTTCCGGTAACGACAACTTTTGAATTAAAATCAAACTCTTCATAACGCAACACAACTTCAATACTGTTGTTATGCTTATCCACTTTGCGACTTACCATTTTGGGTATCAGGTCCCATTGTTCAGGAGTGTTTTGCAATCGTACAGCGCCACCGGTCGCGGTTCTTACCCCATGATGAATCAATTCAATACCTGAAGTTTTTTCATCGAAGAACATGCCGCTATATTCATAGCTAAAAACAAGCACATTTACACCCGGTTTTTCAAAATAAGCCGAATCATTTATTTTTAATTTTTGGGCAAAAGTTGTCGCGTAGACAAATATCATACATACAACTGTAATTAGCTTTTTGAATAGTTGAATTGATTGCATGATGATTTTTATTTTTTATAGTTTAATGATATCAAATCTTAAATTTTCATTCCACTCTGAACCAATCCACATCCACATAACCGCCTAATTCTTTGGTTGCATAATTGAACAAGCAAAATTTATTTCCTGTAAATATTTTTAAGTTAAAATGCATCATCAATTCGTTACCTAATGGCCTGAATGTTTTATTATCTGTGCTATATAGAAAAGCGGCTTTACTACTTGCGTTCGATGCAATTATTCTTAAATAAATAGTTGATGAATTAATGGCAATTGAATCAATTGGTTTTCCATTGTTTACCATTAAAATAGATTTTCTGCCTTTTTGTTGCTTTACTGCGATGAAAGCGTACGGGTCCTGGAAAACAGCAAGCCCTGCCATGTCGCCATCTTTCATTTTGCTGACATCCATTTTTGTCGTTGCGATGGTTGGAATGGTTTGATCGCGCTTTGCAAAGGGCCGTTGCGTAAGGGTATTGCGCGCCATTCTGAAATCTGATGTGACGGTGGCTGTATTCAATCTTAAAAAACCAGGTCTTTTTGTAAGCGACCATTTCGATGCATCCGGATTGTGATTCCATCCCCATTGCATACCTAATTTTTCCTCATTGAATTAATCTGATTTTGGAAAATCTTTGATTGGATAGGTTTTACCAACGTTTGGTTTTTTATAAGTAGTTACCGCTTTGCCATTTACGCCAACCATTGGCCAATCGTCAACCCATGTTACTGGTTGTAAAGAGGGAAAACGGCCAAACGGCCCGTTATCAACAAATAACACCGTCCACCATTCGCCGGTTTGTGTTTGAATTAATGCGCCCTGGTGGATACCATAATTAATTCCTTTTGTTGTATCATAAATAACCACCTTCTGTTCGTAAGGACCATAAATGTTTTTAGAACGCAAGGCGACTTGTATGCCATCTCTTCCGCCATAGGTGCAGTACAAATAATAATAACCCTTGATTTTATACACATGTGTTCCTTCAAGTCCATTGCGGATATTGCCCGTGAAAACCAGCGAATCGGGACCAATAGCAGCAAGGCTGTCATTCACTTCAGTGATGGAAATTTTACCATAACCATGCGCGACATACACTTTTCCCCGCCCTGACGGATCATCCGCGCGGTCGTCATCATCAAAAAATAATCCTGGGTCATAAAAACCTCCCCGTAAATGCTTGATATCCCACGGCCCTTCGGCCTTATCCGCAGTTAGCAT
>JBQCFO010000363.1:0-2263 GCA_051959055.1 Ginsengibacter sp.
TCCAGCGCTTCATTAATATTCTGGAAAGCAATCAGCATAAATTTTTTTCCTTCTGTTTGAAAAGCAGTTGCGGATAGCAGTATTTTAAATGACCGGCTTTCCAGATGCACCATCGCAATTTTACTTTCACCTGGTTTTAAAGAAACGATTTCATTGTGCAATTCTTCATCGCGCCTGTTTAAAGAATAAATCGTTTTTAAATAGGGCAATTGCAACATTTTTTTTAATGATTCATTCATCCAGATTACTTCACCGTTTTCAGAATCATACGATAAGATTCCTGTATCAACCAGCTCAAGAATTTTTTGCAAATATTGATGCGAAGTTTCTTTCTCTTTGCTGATATCTTTAAAGGTCGAAGTAATTTGATTAAAGCCTTCACGCAGCGGCTGTAACTCAAGCGGGGCATGCTTTACATCAAAAAATCTTGAAAAGTCGCGGTAATGAATCGACTCTATAAACTGCTTTAATTCCTTTTGTGCTTTATATTGAAAACGATACAATTCGCCGAGCTGATAAATGATGATTGGCGCAAGTAACAAGAGATAAATAAAAGTTCTGTTAATCAACAAATAAGAAGCTATCGTCAGCGTTATAAACAGCAGCAGTATTCTGATAAATATTTTGAATTCAATTCGTTTTAGCATGTTATAATTTAAGGTTTCAGGTATCAGGTGTCAGGTATCAGGCGAAACCTGATACTTAAATATCATATTTACTTAATCTCCTGTACAATGCGGTTCTGGTCAAACCAAGTTCCTTCGCGGCTTTGCTGATGTTTCCTCCATGTTTTTCTATAACACGCAATATGGTATTTTTTTCAACAGAACTCAAATTTAAATCCTTCGGTTCTTCTTCTTTTACAGTCACAGATTCTATCGGAGAAAAAATCAAGTCTGAAGCAGAAAGTGTTTCTCCTTCCGACATAATCACCGCTCTTTCCATGGTATATTGCAATTCACGTACATTTCCAGGGAAAGGATATTGTTTCAATTTCTCAACTGCTTTCGCATCAAATTCCAATTGAGGTTTCAAATATTTTTTTGAATAAATATTGACAAAATGATTGGCTAATAAAATAATATCCGATCCTCTTCTTCTAAGAGGTGGAACTGTTATTTCAACAGTATTGATGCGGTAAATTAAATCTTTTCTAAAACGGTTTTCATTTGCAAGTTCACTCAAAGGCAGATTCGTAGCGCATATCAGGCGAATGTCAATATTGGTTGGAACATTACTTCCGAGTCTGATTACCTGGCGATTTTGCAAAACACTCAATAATTTTGATTGCTGTTGTAAGGTGATATTTCCGATTTCATCTAAAAATAAAGTGCCTCCGTTTGCTGCTTCAAATCTACCCTCGCGATCTTCGGCTGCACCGGTAAATGCGCCTTTTTTATGGCCGAATAATTCACTCTCAAAAAGTGATTCTGTCAGTGCGCCCACATCAACCTTGATAAAAGGTTTTTTGGCGCGCAATGAATTTTCATGAATCGCTTTTGCAATTAAATCTTTTCCGGTACCGTTTTCACCGAGTACTAAAATGTTTGCATCAGTTGGAGCGATTTTTTCAATTTTAAAAAAAATATCCTTCATCACTTCAGAATTGCCAATCAGTTCTCTTCCAATTACAGAAGAATCAGAAACCATCCGCTCATCGGTTTTGCCTTTTTCTTTTAAATTCTTTTTGATGCAATCAATTAGTTTCTCATTGTGCCACGGTTTCACCATAAAATCTGAGGCGGTTTCTTTTAAAGAACGCACCGCAAGGTCAATGTCGCCATAAGCTGTAATCATGATTACAGGCGCAGTTGAGCCAAATTCACGGATTTTTTTTAACCAGAAAATACCTTCATTGCCGGTATTGATAGAACTGTTGAAATTCATATCAAGCAGGATAAGGTCGAAAGATTTTTTGGATAAAAGATGGCGAATGTTTTCAGGATTTTTTTCTGTTATCACTTCTTTCACTTCTGTTTTCAACAACATTTTTACAGCTGTTAAAACATCTGTGTCGTCATCAATAATTAATATCGTTGCGTTTTTTACATTCATTGTTTGTGCAATTTTTTTTTTTTTAGAAAAAGAAGCGCCCACGAATTACACGAATTTTTACGAATAAAAAAAGAAATAATCAACCAATAAAAAAAGAAATAATCCGGTACAAATTACCCGGTTTTTTTTCGCTATTTAACTAATTCGTCAGATAAATTTGATAGATTTTATAACAGAAGACGAAAATAGAAATTCCCGTTATTTCTTT
>JBQCFO010000364.1:0-4934 GCA_051959055.1 Ginsengibacter sp.
ATTGATGGGCAGCTTATATTTTTTTTTTTTTCCATTTATTCCTTTTCAAAAATAAAAAAAAAGCAACACATATAAAAAAAATAACGCCGATATAAAGAAACACATCCATGTAAGATAATACCATAGCCTGTTTGGTAACCGAAAAATCCAACGCCTGATATGCGCTTTTCAGAGCAATGTCCGGCGTCATTCCTTTGGATATAAACCCATGCTGCATCATATTAATGTGGTTTTGCACCGTTGGATTACTTACGTCTAAATGGCTAATCAAATTAACACGGTGAACCATATTTTCCTGGGCGATGTAAGTGGTAATTACTGCTACACCAAAGGATCCGCCCAACTGGCGCATCATTCCTGTGAAAGCAGCGCCTTCGCCAATGTGCTGTCCGTGCAAAGTAGAAAGTGCAAGAGTGGTAATGGGAATGAATAGCATGCTAAGTCCAAAACCTCTGAACATTAAGAGCCACCAAAATGCGTCAGAAGGCGTGTCGGGAGTAAGAATTTTATAGCCCCAAAGGCTATACAGAAAAAATACAATAAGGCCGGCCGCCACCAGGTATTGCTGCTTCACGCCGCGCTCGAGAAGTTTGCCGATAATCGGCATCATAAAAGCAGTGGCGATTCCAGACGGAATAAATAATAATCCCGCGTCTTCGGCTGTCCAGCCAAGTGTGGATTGTGTATATAATGGAATGATGAAAGTAGAACCGTATAATCCAAACCCCAGGATGAAAGATAGTATGGTTCCAATGCGAAGATTGCCGTTTTTGAGAACGCGTAGTGCAACAATTGGGTTTTTATAAGTCAGTTCGCGCCAAATAAAAAAGAATATTCCAAAAATGGATATGACCGATAAAGTGATAATAACATTGCTGTTGAACCAATCGTCATCATGCCCTTTTTCCAAAACATATTGCAGCGAGCCTACGGCAATTGCGAGCAAAATAATTCCCAAAAAGTCGATATTTTTTGTGGCTGTTTTCTCTTTAAATTTTGGGCTTTTTATAAATTGTAACGTTAGTAAAGTAGCGACAATTCCGATGGGAATATTGATATAAAAAATGTAGGGCCAGCTGAAATGATCTACAATATAACCTCCCAATGGCGGCCCTAATGTTGGCCCGATAATTACCCCAAGCCCATATATCGCCTGTGCCATTCCTCTTTTTTCTATTGGGTAACTTTCGGTGATAATTGTTTGGGAAGTGACCAATAACGCACCGCCGCCCAATCCCTGGCAAAAACGAAATATGACCAGTTCCCAGATGCCGGTAGCATTTCCGCATAAAAAAGAAAAAACGGTAAAAATCATAATGGAGGCGGCAAAATAATTGCGACGCCCAAACTGCTGTGAAAGCCAGCTCGTCATTGGCACAACAATTACATTTCCTACCGCGTATGCCGTTACCACCCATCCGATTTCTGTGAGCGTCGTACCGAGATTCCCTTTCATATCGGTAAGTGCGACATTTACAATCGTGGTATCTACTATTTCCAGCAAGGCACACAAGATCGCGGTAATTGTAACAATAACACGCCTAGCGCCATATTCGACTAAAGAGTTTTGTTGAATCATATTATCAGGCGATGCTTTGTAAAAAAATTAATTAAGATGTACATCCACATCGACATTCATTCCTGGCCTCAGCCGATTTAATAAAGTATCCGACTTGTCTGTAAATTCAATTTTTACAGGAAGGCGTTGTACCACTTTTACAAAGTTTCCACTGGCATTGTCGGGAGGCAACAAAGAAAATTTTGCGCCCGTTGCCGGAGAAAACGAAGAAAGAACCGCATCAAAATCGTGATTTGGAAACGCATCAGCATGTACAATTACTTTTTGACCAACAGCCATTTTCCGGTATTGAGTTTCTTTAAAATTTGCCACGACCCACAAATCGTTACTATGGACGATATTGAAGGTAGATTGCCCGGCTTGTAATAATTGTCCTTCCTGTACATTTACCCTCGAAACTTTTCCGCTTTCAGGAGCTGTCAGTACGGTGTAGGAAAGTTTGAGCTTTGCTTCTTCCACTTCAACTTCTCTTTGCTTCACGATTGATTCAGCTACCTCAATTGATTGGGCTGTGGCATTTGATTGAGAAGCCACCACGCCGGTTTGCGTACTCGCTTGTTTTTTCTGTTGTTGCAAAATTTCTAATTGTCTTTCTGCTAATTCCTTTGCGGCCTGGGCCTGTTCAAATTGCTGCTGGGTTATGGAATGGTCCTGTATCAGGTTTTGATAACGATTAAAGTCCTGGGTGGTTCTGGTTACATTTACCTGAGCTGCCGCTATTTGGGCATCGATGGTATTAACACCCTGTTTTGAAGTAGCAATGCCCGAACGCGCCGCAGCAGTGTTTGCACGACTTGCAGCCACATTGCTTTTTGCAGTTGCCAATGCTGCCTCAGCTTGCATCAGTGCTATTTTATAATCGCGGTCGTCAATCACAATCAATGTATCACCTTTATGAACCTGCTGATTATCTTTGACCCTCACTTCCTTCACATAGCCTGAAACACGCGGAATTACCGGGATAATATCTGCCTCGATCTGCGCATCATCTGTATCTTCGTGATGCTGGGCGTGGTGATATTTGGTGATGCCAAACCATGCGCCGGCCAATACCATTATGATCAGTATTATTAAAAACACTTTGCTGCGCTTCTTTGGTTCCGGCTGATTTTTTTCAGTAATCTCTGTTTCTTTTTTAGAAGGAATTTCTTCTTTTTCTGATTGCATAAAATGTATTTTCGACTTTTTAATTTATTTTTTGGTAGTTAATATTCCTGCAGTTTCCAACAACCTGCTATATGATAATAAAACATCTGCTTTCGCCACGGCCAGGTTTATTTTTGATTGCAGTAGTAAGAGGTTAGCATCCAAAAGGTCGGTCGTATTTACCAGCGCATTGTTATATTTATTTTGAGTAATCCGATTATTTTCTTGCGCCTGGATCACTGCTTTTTTATACACATCGATTTTTCTCTGGCTTAATAAAAGATTTTCAAAATCACGGTTTATTGAAAGTCTCACCGCATCCGAAAGTTGGGCTTCATTTCCATGATTTCTTCTACCCGTGATTTAGCCTGTGCTACTTTTGCTTTTGTTTTCCAAAGAGAAGAAAGATTGTATTTTAAGCCTACGCCAATATTTGCTGCATTTGTAATGGTTATCAAATGGGGAATATCAGCAGCAATATAACCGCCGGTTAAAGCTATTTCAGGTAATTGATCTGCTTTGGCAAGTGAAATAGCAGTCGTAGCTGCTTTTCTTCTGAAAGTCAACGCCATCACATCTTTGCGGTTTTGCAAAGCAAGTTGTTCATAATCATCAATAGTTTTTACTGAAAGCGTTTTATCAAATCCTGTTGAATCTGTTTTTAATATCGTGCTCTCCGGGTAGCCGATCATCAGGTTCATATTGATATTCGCTGTTTTCAAATTGCTTTGTGCATCCAAAAGGGATAGTTCAATATTGGAAGTTTGTAATTCTGCTTTCAACAGATCGTTTCTTGCAAGGAGGCCGGTTTCTTCCAATCGTGAGAAAACGGAATCGCGATGTTTGGATTGTAGTAAATTTTCGTTCACCACATCAACGGTCACAGAAGCTTTATACAAATTGATATAAGCATTAATCGTATTGAGAATCACCGCTTCTTTATCATTTTCTGCATCGAATGACGCGGCTTGTTGCAAGTATTTGGCTGATTCAATACCATACCGGATTTTGCCTCCCGCATATATCGGGAGTGATACATTGAAGATTCCATACATCGCCTGGTTGATATGCGGTATTTGTTTCTGATTTCCTGAAGTATCATTTCCTCCACCTAATGCTTTTGTTTTGATAGCCAGATTTGGGTTCGCCATGTATAAATAAGAACCTGAAACACTTGCATTCGGAAGGCGGTTTTCCTCTGCCTCTGTTACTGCCGCTGCTGCCTGTGCACTCTTTGCCAATGAAGCCTTCAGTGCATGGCTGTTCTTTAAACTGAGGTTAATTGTTTCCTGCAACGAAAGCGATTTTACATCCTGTGTCTTTCCAAAAAAGGGTAATAAATTCAATACTAAAAAAACAAATCCTATCGGCAAATTTGAAAAGCTTTTCTTGTCATTTTTTATAAAACTCCTGCTCATTTTTTTAATTTTAATTTTATTTTTTCAATAAATGGGAACGCATCAATTGCCGGGTATGTTCACTTAATCTCTTTTTTAATTGTTTGTTTTGAAAGGCTGTAAAACCTTCTTTTTTACCCAATATTTTTCTACACATCGTATCTGAAGTGAGTAAATAATGTATCGTTCCCAACAATGTCGTGAGTGTCAATTCAATATCTACCGGCTTAAACACCCCATCTTTTATGCCATTTTGTATAATTTTTTTTACCGGATTCATATTTTTCAAAAGAATATCGCTGATGGCATTTCTTAATTGCGGACGGTGCTCCAGCGATAATTCGCGGTGAAGTAAATGATGAAATTGAGAGTTTGAGAATTTTCTCTCGATGGTTTGATCAATAACAATATCCATTTTTTCGATAGGAGTCAGTTCTGAATTATTTACAAGTTCTGTAAAAATCCCCTGCAGGAAAGAAGCACGATATTCTACTACACTTTCAAATAGTTTTTCTTTTGAAATAAAGTAGTAATTAATCATCGCAACGTTCACACCTGCGTCAGCCGCAATTTCTCTTACCGACGTTCCTTCGAAGCCTTTTGCGATAAAAAGCTTGAGCGCGGATTCTATGATGGTTTGTTTCTTTGTCAATCTTTTTAAAGAGGGGCGCAAAGTTAAACACTTGTTTAAAACTAAACAAATGTTTAATAAATATTTTTTATTTTTTTTGGTGAAAAAAATGATTTAAAAAATTTGCCGTATAAACCACAGGGGGAAGAAAAACCGGAATATCTGATTGGATTGTTGCAGA
>JBQCFO010000365.1:0-3385 GCA_051959055.1 Ginsengibacter sp.
CATAAACGAAAAAAATGGTAACTTTGCCGCCTGTTAAAAAAAAGATTACGCTAATTAACCATTTGTAAATGTCGACAAAGAAAAGAATTTTATTCATAGCCAACGAAATCTCTCCTTATCTTGAGATGACAGAATTTGCAGAAATCGTAAACAGACTTGCAGTAAAATCCAATGAATCAGGAATGGAAGTTAGATGCATCATGCCGCGCTTTGGTATGATCAATGAACGCAGGCATCGGTTGCATGAAGTGGTTCGTCTTTCCGGAATTAACGTATCAGTAGAAGGTGATGATTATCCGCTTATCATCAAAGTAGCTTCTCTCCCAAATGCAAGATTGCAAATTTATTTTTTGGATAATGAGGATCTATTTAAAAGAAAATCATTGTTTCATGATGAGAATGAAAAATGGTTCACCGATAATGCATTGAGAACGGTTTTGTTTTGTAAAGGCGCTCTCGAAACCGTGAAAAAATTTGGATGGCCGCCAGATATTATTCATTGCAGCGGCTGGATGACGGGGCTTATTCCAATGTACATAAAAACAGCGTACAAGAAAGAACCGGTATTCAGTAATTGTAAAGTAGTTTATACCATCGGGCAAAACACTTATAAAGAAAAAATGGGTAATGATTTTGCTAAAATCGCCACGATCAACTCCAATATTAAAGAAAAAGACATTGAAGTGTTTAATGAAGGCAGCAATACAGCGATGTTCAGAGGCGGCGCTACTTTTGCCGATGCGATAACTTTTGGCGCTGAAAAAGTAGATAAAAAGCTGGTCGAAGAATTTAGTAAAGTGCGAGGCAAAAAAGTGTTGAAATATAATGCGGAATCAGATTTAACAGACTATTTACAATTGTATGCCGACCTTGCCGCCAAATAACTTTCGTTCCTATTTATCTACCCAAATTTTACTTTCAAGTGTTTAAAACCCAATACAAGTCTGCGTTTACAGGAATATTGATTTTATTTATATTTGCATTTGGATGTACCAAAATTGATACGACTTCGCTTGGCCAAAACCTCATTCCGGTAGTAGACAACATCCATACATTCGACACCACTTTTAATGTCATCGCGATCAATTATGATGATAATGAGTGTGATACCATTCATAGAAGCAGCCTGATTCCATTAGGCATTATTTCGAACGATCCATTGTTTGGAGCAAGCAATGCAGCGATATACGTTGAATTCAAACCATCTTCTTTTCCTTATACTTTTCCTGCTGCAGATGCAAATAGTTTTGTAGTCGATTCTGCGATTTTGGTGATGAATTATTCACACTCTTTTGGTGATACAAATGCATTGGCCAAAGTAAATGTGTACCAGCTTTCAGATAGCTTTCATGTCACAGATAGCTATACAACCTGCAAAGTCTTGGGTTATGATAATTCTGCTTTATTAGGTACAAAAACTTACTATCCTTCTGTTTTAAAAGACTCGGTTCATGCGTATAAGGAAGATGCTGCCAATCAACTGAGAGTTCCTCTTTCTACTTCATTTATTCAAAACTTCATAACCGATTCCGCACAGATATTCAGAAGCGATAGCGATTTCATCAATTATTTTAAAGGATTTGCGATTGTGCCGGATAAAACGACAGGTGGCCAGGCGCTCAATTATTTTGATTTTACTTCTTCAAGGTTATCGCTTTACCTGAGATATAAAAATGGAACGACTCTGGATACTACAGTGATAAATTTTGCCGTTACCGGCTCTTCGGGATTATCCAATTCTATTGTTCGCGACAGAGCTAATGCTGAAATTGCACAACATCTTACACATCCCGCCACCGGTGATAGTTTAATCTATATCCAAACTTCTCCTGGTACTTATGCTTTGCTCACAATTCCGGGTTTGACCGGTTTATCAAACAGGGTAATCAACCGGGCAGAATTAATAGTTGACCAGGTTTATGCTGCCAGTTCGTTAGATAATATATTTAGTGCACCAATAAATTTATATGTGGATGTAAAAGATTCTACCTTGAATAATGGAAATTTTACGCCAATTCCCTGTGATTTTTCCGCATCAGAATTGCAGACAGGGTTTCAATATTTGGGCGGACAATTAAAAACTATAACTGATAGTTCTTCCGGCCAGAAAAGAGGTGAATATGTCTTTAATATTTCGCGCTATTTGCAATCTATTATTACAAAAGGAAAATCAAGTCTTCAATTAAGATTAAGTGCTCCCGATTTTGTTACTAATACGAACACCTACACTGATTGGTGTGGACAAACAATCGGTCCGTTTTCTGTTCCACGAAATGTTGTTGGAGATGGAAGAGTGAAAATAAACGGAACGAATAACACGCCAACCAGAATCAGGTTGCGAGTAGTTTATTCTAAAATATAAATTGTTACACAAAAAAGATTTCAGTAAAGCAATAAATATTTTGAATTTCTTTTCTCCTTTTTTTTCATTTTTATAGAATTAAAATAATTTTTTTCTTATCGCAGATACAAAAGAAATTGCATTTTGTCCTATCAAAGTGAAACTCTAATTTTGCGGCTCAAAAAACAAAATAAAATGCCTTATTTATTTACTTCTGAATCGGTGAGTGAAGGACATCCCGATAAAGTTGCTGACCAGATCAGCGATGCTTTGATTGATAATTTTCTTGCCTTCGATCCGCAAAGTAAAGTAGCATGTGAAACACTTGTAACAACGGGACAGGTAGTGCTTGCAGGAGAAGTGAAATCCAAAGCGTACCTGGATGTTCAGGAAATAGCAAGAGGAGTAATCAGGAAAATTGGCTATACCAAAAGTGAGTACATGTTTGAAGCAAACTCGTGTGGAATTTTGTCTGCCATACATGAGCAGTCTGCAGATATAAACCAGGGCGTGGTAAGAAAGAACAAAGAAGAACAAGGCGCGGGCGACCAGGGAATGATGTTTGGCTATGCGACCAGCGAAACAGAAAATTACATGCCGCTGTCACTCGATATTGCCAACAGCCTTTTAATAGAACTTGCTGCTTTAAGAAGGGAAAATAAAGAAATGAAATATCTGCGTCCTGATGCTAAAAGCCAGGTTACGCTTGAGTACAACGATGATAACAACCCGGTAAGAATTGATGCGATTGTTGTTTCCACACAACATGACGATTTTGATAAAGAGGATAAAATGCTGAAGAAGATTTCTTCTGATATCAAAAAGATTTTGATTCCGCGCATGAAAGAGAAATATCCAAAGTATGCGCATCTTTTCAATGATAAAATAAAATATCACATCAATCCGACCGGAAAATTTGTAATCGGCGGCCCACATGGCGATACAGGTCTTACAGGAAGAAAAATCATTGTTGATACTTATGGTGGAAAAGGCGCTCATGGCGGTGGTGCATTTAGCGGAAAAGACCCGAGCAAAGTGGACAGA
>JBQCFO010000366.1:0-3114 GCA_051959055.1 Ginsengibacter sp.
GCTTTTACTTCAATATGTAAGCAGTCCATTGGCATTCTCCAAAAAATAAATTGATCCCGCACTTTCAAACAATGAGATAGGCAAAGCAGACTTGGTGTTGTTAAGTCATGATCATCATAGCGATAACCCGGATAAAAAGGGGTCGTGCTTTTATAAAAACGGTCACAACAGTTTTAAGGACATTGCGTAAACAATACAACATCAATGGATGTTTTAGAAAAAATTGAAGTCATGCACCAGGTGTCGTTTTGAATATTAAAGGCCAAGAACAAATCGTCTGAAAATATTCATATCAGAAAGAACCGGTCCATGCCCAAAACAAAGCAGGGATGGTTTGAGAGAAAATAACTTTAGTATTGATTTCCTATTTTGCTCTCTATCCAGCGTAAATAGGTTAGGTGGCTCATGCAAGCCTGCAATCGTAGTCAGCAAGTTCATATTAACTAATGCGTCTCCAACTATCAGCACACCATCTTTTTCTCTGAAAAAAGATATGTGACCACTTGAATGACCAGGTGTTTCCACTACAGTAAAACCTCCAACAAGATCACCCTCTTTCAAAATCCTTGAAACTTCAAAGCCATCGCCTGCCCAGTATGCTTTTTGAAACCGAGTAATAAGGTGTTTTGGTTTTGGATATTCTTTTGTTGCATCACCGGTTTCAGCTTGAAGTTTCTCTGGTAAACTGCACCAGAGCGGAATATTATCCTCTTTGCAAATAGAACTACTACTGCCCTGGTGGTCGGCATGAGCATGAGTAAGTGCATGTGCTTTTACCTCTTTGCTTTTTAATGCTGCACTAATAATCTTATGTGAGCTCCTGATGCCAGCATCGATTAAAACATCTTCAATCAAGTAACAGTTAATACTGTTTCTTGGCATAACTGGTATTTGGTAAACGTCTTTGGCTACTTTGATCATAATGATGTTTTGATGATGCTAAAATTTAATTGAGACTTTTTCAACAGGACTAATAGGGTTTGATGATTTGCCCCGTATTTGCGCCAAACACACTTTTTCTAAATCCAAACTCAAGCTGCTTCATCGTCACAGGCATTTCACCAGGGAAGAATGGAAAATATTGAGGCGAGTTCTCAATGACTGTAGGACTTACCGCATTTATGCGAATGCCATTTTCTAACTCGATGGCTGCTGCTCTAACAAATCCTTCCACTGCTGCATTGGCTGCCGAAGCATTGGCGAAGTTCTTTTGAGGCTCGTGGGTCAATGCGCCAGTGATAAGGGTAAATGAACCTTTTGGTTTGATGTAATGCTGACCGATCAAAACCAAATTGATTTGTCCCATCATCTTACCCTCAGCTCCAATTCTGAATGTTTCTTCGTTTAGGTTTTTCCACGGACCTACATAGGTGGGACCTGCTGTACAAATCAAGGCATCAAATGCACCTATTTTTTTGTACATCTTTTCAATTGCTTCGGGTGATGTTATATCCACCTGAACATCTGGACTTTTTCTGTCGGCACAAACAACTTCATGATCTTTTTCAAATGCGTTGGACAAATATGTCCCCATAGTGCCTGAGGCACCCACGATTACAATTTTCATACTTATGTTTTAATTAATGATTACTGAAAAACTACCTGGTAATACGGCCTTCTTTGAATTTTGACAAAGCCTTTTACACTTAATCTCCTAACCAAAAAGGCAATAGTTATCCAACCTACCATGCAGGATTTTTTTTTTACATAAATTCTGAGATTTAATTTCTACCGGAAATGATACGTAGTTGGTCATTCGCTCTCTTCAAATGATAGAACAAAATTAATCTGCCTGACAGGTGATATGGCAGGATAAAACTTCAGTTCAATGGGACGAAAATCAAGATAATATCCCTGAGGAATAATGTGTTTTAGTGGTGTCAGATCTTTGTTTTTCCCACTCCCGTCGCAGCATCGCATATTGATATTCACTTCCCCATTTTCCTTTGAAAAAGATGTTTTCTACAAAATGTCCTTCTTGCCGAAAGCCCAAACGCTTTAATAACTGAATGGAAGCACTATTTTCAGCGTCCACTGTTTCGGTTACTCTATGAAAATCTTCAAGGCTAAATAAGAAATTAAGAATTGACGTTAAGGCTTCTTTAGCATAGCCTTTCTTTTGCTCATTGGGTGAAATGGTGATGCCAATTTCGCCAAGTCGGGTGTCGTACTCATTTAATTTTATTGCACAATCGCCAATGAGTTTCCCTGTGTTTTTGCTTTCTATAGCATATTGCACCCATTGGCCTGCAACACCGAAAGTTTTACCAGCGTTGTCTTCAATGAATGCTTTTGCTTCTTCTACAGTAAAAACATCGAAGCCCTGGTATTTCGTCACTTCAGGATTTGAACGGTAAGCATGGAAATCAGCAAGGTCACTCATTTTCAAATTTCTGATTTCAAGCCGGTCTGTTTTTATATTCAGCCCGTTTAAATTGTTTTCCATACACTAATTATTTATTTATCTTCAAGTTCTTTCAGCTTTTTCCTGGTTTCTGGTATTTCTGTAATTTCCAATGCCTTTTTATAATATTTTACAGCATTTATTTGATCATTGGTTTCTAAATAAAAGTCACCCAGAGAATCAAACGCATTTGAACTTTCCGGATAATTTGAGACATTCATTTTGAACAAATATTCAGCCTTTGTAAACTGTTTCGTATTTAATGAATAATAAGCAAGACCGTTTACGAGGTCTTCGGCCGGATTAACCGGGTAGCCCAGCTGTTTGGATACATTTTTATAGTGAGCATCCAGTAAAGTATCTAACCTTATCTTTTTATTATCTAAAAAACTGGCATACACATCAAATTTGTAATAGTCAAAAATGAAGCGAAGGGCATCATATTCAGCAATAAAAGAGACTGAGTTGTGGTTGTCATCAGCGTAATATTTATGATCAAAAGTTAATTTGTTTTGCTGATTATTTTTTATGCTCCTGATCAGTTCCAGATTATATCTTATCAATTCAGTATTTTCGGTTGTGTCTTTCTGCACAGCGCTTGTGTCAACGCCTTTTTCCATACGATTGGCAATTGCTAAAAAAAGTTTTTTATCAGCATAATTATCCCCAGCAAGAGCTGTTATACTTTCTTTTAAGAGTCTATGTTTGTC
>JBQCFO010000367.1:0-10293 GCA_051959055.1 Ginsengibacter sp.
AAAGAAAATTTTGAAAACATTCAGATATTAATGTTCACGGTCTTTGAAGATGATGAAAAAATTTTTGAAGCCATCAAAGCCGGCGCATCGGGTTATTTATTAAAAAAATCGTCACCGGAAGAAATTGTTGAAGCAGTAAAATCTTTGTACATGGGAGGTGCTCCTATGTCTGCAACCATTGCGAGAAAAGTAATTCAATCTTTCCAACATCACAGTTCAGCATATAAAAGTGACTATGAACTTACCGCACGTGAAACTGAAATTTTACATTCCCTGATTGATGGATTGAGTTATAAAAAATTAGCAGAAAAATATTTCATCAGCATCAGTACAGTACGCACGCACATTGGCCACATTTATGAGAAACTGCATGTAAATACAAAAGCACAGGCAGTGGCGAAAGCTTTGAAAAAATAAATTGCTTTTTAAAAGCCCTTCCATAAAAAATCCTGGCTTTTTCCGATTAATTCTATTTTTTTCCACTGTTCGGAGAAGTATTTTCGCTATTTACAGGTGGCATGGGCGGCTGGTTGTTTTCTACTTTTTTTGGAGGCTTATTTTCAGGATGTGGATCGCCGTGATGGCAGGTATAACAGGTTACATACTTAAGCATATAACTTACTGAAGAAGTATCAGTGGTTGGAAGAGCCATTCCATCCTTCATACCTTCTTCTATTTGTTGAAAATGATTCTTATTAATATCAATTGCCATCAGCATCATTTTCCGGGCAATTTGTTTTTCAGGTTTATCATCTTTTGCAAAATCCATTTTCCTGGTTGAGTCGTTGCGTACATGACAGTAATTGCATTTTACACCAAGCGATGCTGTAAAATGATGCATTACGCTGTCTAATCCGTCTTCAGAAATATTTTTGGGCAATATTTGCAAATTGGTAAATCGTGGCTGATAAGAAGTAGTAAAGGCCTTGAAGAAAAAAACGCTTATGAAACACCCAATAATTACAATGATACTTTTTTTCATGTTGTGAAATTTAGGAATACCGAAAGTATTAAAAATAGAACAAGTGTTCCAAAAATTTTTTTTACTGCAATTTTTTTTTAACATTCTTAATTCAATGTGAATAAGTAAATTAGTAAAAACACGTTTGCATTTTTATATTTGAAATCAATAAACTGAATTTTTTAACCTTGTAAAAACAACAGATTGACAGAAACGATTATCAACCTTGAAACCGTGAGCCCCATTGATTTTTTTGGGGTAAACAATGGAAAATTAGACATTCTGAAAAAGAAATTTCCACGGTTAAAAATTCTCAGCCGCGGCACTCAAATTAAATTATCCGGTGCTCCCGAACAAATAGAAAACGCAAGAGATAAAATAAATCTTGCAGTTCAATACCTGGAACGAAATGGCAACATGAGCGAAAATTACCTGGAACAAATTCTTGGTGGCGATGATGAAAAAGTGATTGATCATTTTATCGAAAAAAACCAGGCAGATGTGTTGGTTTTTGGTCCTCACGGTAAAAGTGTAAGAGCAAGAACTGCCAATCAAAAAAAGATGGTGCAGGCGGTAGATAAAAATGATATTGTTTTTGCTATCGGGCCTGCCGGAACCGGTAAAACGTATACTGCAGTTGCTTTAGCTGTACGCGCTTTAAAAAACAAACAGGTCCGCAAAATTATTCTAACCCGGCCGGCAGTAGAAGCCGGCGAAAACCTGGGTTTCCTCCCAGGCGATTTGAAAGAAAAAATTGACCCGTATTTAAGGCCGCTTTATGACGCGCTGGATGATATGATTCCTGCAGATAAGCTGGGTTATTATATGACCACGCGCTCCATAGAAATCGCACCATTGGCCTATATGCGGGGCCGTACCCTGGATAATGCTTTTATTATTTTAGATGAAGCTCAAAACGCAACAGACCTTCAGTTAAAAATGTTTTTGACCAGGATTGGGGCGAGTGCCAAGGCAATCATTACTGGAGATATCACGCAAATAGATCTTCCGCCTAAAATTAAAAGCGGACTGGAAAAATCGGTAAGGATTTTGGCCAATATCGAAGGCATTGGTCATGTGGTACTGGATGAAGAAGATGTGGTAAGGCATAAACTCGTAAAAGCCATCATCAAAGCTTACGACAAAGAAAAGTTGAAAGAACTGGAAGATTTGAAATAGCTGATGTGTTGATTCCCATTGCAAATTCAGCAAATCAATAAAAATCCTGAATTCGTGTTTTCGTTAGCAATAATGTGGTTTGCTAATGTGCTTATGCAATGATGTGATAATGGGAATCCAGCAAACCAATAAATATCATGAATTGCTGTTTTCGTTAACAGCAATTTTGTTTAGAAATTAATGGTGACTCTTTTGGGTTAATTTCTTTTAAGCAGAAGTGTTTGTGGAATTTTCTGCAGAAGAAGAAGTATTTCCGCTTTTAAAGAATTCTTCAACATATTTTTCTACATCCGGAAAATGTTCCCTCAGCACATTTGCAGCTTTCTCTTTTAGATCAGTAAAATAATTTTTGGCACTTTCGGCGCCGCTTTCAGCCTCATCTTTGAATTTATGAAATTTTTCTTTTAAATTATCTTTCATTTTTTGTTTTTCTTCATCAGAAAGATTGCTGTATTTGTATGCTCCGAAAGCTGCAGCTGCACCAAGAAGTATGGCAGCGATATGTTTGTTATCAACACTCATAATTTTAAATTTAATT
Source organism: Ginsengibacter sp. (assembly GCA_051959055.1). Taxonomy (GTDB): domain Bacteria; phylum Bacteroidota; class Bacteroidia; order Chitinophagales; family Chitinophagaceae; genus Ginsengibacter. The sequence continues at coordinate 2,679 of JBQCFO010000367.1, forward strand.
TTATTTTTTCAGGATAAAACAAGAATCTTGCCGGTTTGACATTTTCGTTAACGTTGATAACCTTTCAACTTTTATTCAATGTAGAAATATGGCTTCTAAGGTGGGTAAGGTTTATTTATTTCTCTTTCTCTTGTTCATCCTTCCACATTTTCTTACTTTCTTCCATCGCTTTCTTCAATTCCAACTGTTGTTTTTTCCATTCATTGCTTTCAAAATAGTGTTTTGTCTCAGCCATTGATTTTTGCAAACTTTCCTGTTGCTTTTTCCAGGCATCACTTTTAAAATATGCGGCCATTGAATCAGCTGACTGTTTTATTTTTTCCTGTTGTTTTTTCCATTCAGGGCTGTTGAAATACTCCTGCATTTTCGAGGCGCTTTTTTGAATTGCCTGCTGCTGCTTTTTCCATTCAGGACTTTTAAAATATTTTTTCATTGCCAGAGAATTTTTGCGGATCATCTGCTGTTGTCTTTTCCAGGCATCGCTTTGGAAATATTTTTGCATTGCCATGGCACTTTTCTTTATTTCTTCCTGTTGCTTTTTCCATTCTTTGCTGTTGAAATAATTCATCATTGGAGGCACTGTGTCCTTCATTTTATTCAAATGAGGAAGAGGAGGCATTGGTGGGTTTGGCGGCATTGGTGGATTTGGCACGACAGCGGCAACCGGAGGCACCGGGGGCAGAGGAGGCTCATTGGGAGTCGCAGGCAACGGCGCTTTCTCCGGTTTGGGAGGAATCGGTGGTACAGGCGTCAAAGTATCGATAGCTTTTTTGTCAAAAAAATTATTGATACTAAACCCGCCTGATGCGGCATTGCCAATTAATGAATACGAAATTTTTGAAACTGGAATTGGTTTTCCCACATTCGCAGATTTACTTTCTTGGGGTGAAAGCCACGCAACAGAAAAAATGGCGGTTCCAACAACTGCCAATGCAATCATTTTTTGACGTAGATTGATACGATTGTTTTTCATTTCCATAATGTTTTTAATTCGATGAAATAATTGTGAACGCTTGCCAACAGCAGTTAATATCAAAACAGTTTGCCGCCGCGGCTCTTCCAATGCTAAAAGAGCATTTGCATAGTGATGGCGATCTGATAATTGTAGTACCATTTCATCACAGCATTTCTCACGTTCATCACGGATGTATTTACTAATCCACCAGGTAAACGGGTTGAAGAATAAAAGGGTATCTATTACAGATTGCAACAGGTTCATTAAATAATCATTACGCCGGATATGCGCTAATTCGTGAAGTAAAATTGCTTCAAATTCGACAACAGATAAATGATTCATTGTTGCAAATGGCAATAAAATTACCGGTTTAAAAAACCCAATCATCACCGGCGTTTCTACCTTCTTAGAATAAAAAGTGTATACTCTTTTTTGAATATTTAATTGCTTTGCCAAATGTAAAACACGGTCTTGCCAATCAGATTCCAGCATTCTATTACTCCTGGTTTTTAAATGAAGCGTTTGGAAATAATTGAATAAAAGCCTGAAAGCAAAGACCATGATGCCTGTTAAATAAAAACCACTGATAAACGGCACATACTCATTTAAAAAAGTAAAAGAAAATGCGGAAAAACCATCATCTGATGAATCCCGAAAGAGGAAAGTATTCTGTGAAACAATATCATGATATACCGGTATATTTTGTACGACCCACAATTGATGGATCAAAGTAATCAGAAACCATAAAGCAATTCCTGCATGAGCGAAATAAGCAAGCATATATTTGACCTTTGCAGCGGCATTGGGAATGAATTTTAGAATGAGCCGAAGGCAGATAAAAACAATAAAGGCCTGCCACAAACTGAATAGTACTGCATGCCCGAAAGCCTGCATAGTTGGAGAAAAAAGAAAACGCAAGTAATCCATTTTTTAATTTTTTTTTCTTTTAATAATTTTATTCCAACAGTTTTGAGCGCAAAAACCAGGATTAATTACTCCTTGCTTTTCTTCTTCCTGATTTCTTCATTTTCCATTTTAGAGAGGTATTTTTTTATTTCTACGATCTCTTCTGGGGAAGCACGATGGTTGCCAAGAGCATGCATAACCAATTTAGCTGACGAGCCTTTAAATAATCCTTTAATCATTTTGCCGACTACTTGTTTTTGTACAGATTCTTTTTTCAGAGCGGCGGTATAAATATGTGTTTTCGCTTCATCATTTCGATCCAACATACCTTTTTCATACATGATTTGCATGAGCTTTAAAGTAGTGGTGTATCCCGAATCTTTTGTACCTGATAATATTTCATGCACTTCACGAACACTGGAAGCCCCTTCTTCCCAAAGTATCTGAAGAATTTCCATTTCACCTTCTGTCGGTTTAAACAATTTTGAATTTGTCATTGTAATTTACTTATCTACGAAACATTTCGTACATCGAATGTACGAAGACTTTCGTATTTGCCAAAAAGAAAAGGGCTTTTTAGATAATTTTAACAATTGAAGCTGTAAACCCCATTTGGAGGCGGCCATTCTTTTGAAAAAAGAATTATAGCTGAATATGCCCTCTGATGGCGAATACATTTACCGGCCCGCGATCTTTGTTGTATGCCGGATCTTTTACAAACTGATAATCAAATGTGAGCCATAAAAATTTTGAAAGATTTGCATTATAATAAGCTTCAAGGATTTGTTCGTGTCCATAATTGAGCTTGCCATCGCCAATAATAAAACCATAACCACCGGCTTTTAAAAAGGCAATATGATCGGGGGAGATGCCATTGATAACCCCGGCAATTCCTACTACATCCTCAGTCCTTCCCCATTCATTTCCTTTGATGGAAAATCCCAAACATAACGTTCTGTCTATTTCTGTAAATGCCCAGGATGCATATTTTCCATCGTTCCATCCTGCCCGCGCAAAGAATCCGGCTTCTTTCGAGATTTCCTGATCTAAATTTAGGCCTAATCCATATTTACTGCCACCGTATTTATTATTTTCAGCGCTGCCATTTATTATGTCTAAAATGTAAGAATCATTTTCGGCAATTGCTTTGATTCCGGCCTGGTATGACGGAGCCCTCGAATGGGTGCCGCTTGCCATTATACGTATATTTCCTTTTTTTGAATCAATGGAAAATGAATGTTGAAACTCCAAAGTTTCTGAATGAGCGTGTGCATTGTATTCCATCAAATGAAAATTGGCAATGCGTGGAACAGCAACGCTTGAAAACCGTAACGCCCATGTTGGTTTTATCAACTCGACAACAGCACCAAACGTGTAGCCGCGGGTGTTTGCTGGATAGTCCCAACTTCCGTTTGCCCATATAGCCCAATTAAAAAACTGGGTTCGCGGATCCTTACTATATACGTTATCGTCATAAAAATCAGAGATGGCAAATTTACCTGCGGTGATGGTAATCCTGTTTACCGGAATTGATTCTGCTACTTGGTTCATGTCATCAGATACTTCTTCCTCTTTATTGCCGAGAGGCATATTTTGCTGGTAATAGGCACGTGCAATGAAGACCTGCGGTGCCACTTCCCCTACCCTGTAAGTTTCGCCATTTAATGCGCCTGCCACTCCTTGTGCAAAGCTTAAACCATTTCCTCCTGATACTTCAGGATTAAAATAAAATGCAGCGCCTTTCCATAGCTTCCTACCTAGAAATAAAGTAGCAGTAATGCTCGTTGCTGTTGGCTCTGCGCTATCAGAAAGGCTGTTAGTTCCACTATATTTTGCAGGAAATGAAGTGTGTTTTTGCGAAATAACCGTAAGCTGAAAATGATTTGTCCACGGTGATTGTTTTACAGAATCTGCAACCTGTGCGTCAGCAAAAAAGGTAATTATTAGTATGAGAAAACAGGTGAGTAATATTCTTTTCATACAATAACAGGTAGAATTAACTTTAAAAATTTGTTTTTTTCAAAAACAAATCTAAATAAACAGAAAAAGAAAAAGGGAATATTTGTTGATTTACCGGAAGCAGCGCGTAGTTTGGATTGTAAATAAATTATTGCCAGTGGCCGTTGGCTTATAAATTTTATATGGCTTTGCCTATAAAATTTTATTCGACGTTCGAATGCCACTGCTAATAATATCACTCCTTTTCTTTGCTATCATTTTGGCGCCATTCACAATTCTCATAGGGCGTTGCCCTATGCTATAATATTACGCCCTTTTAGGGCTACGCGTTGTCCAATTAAATTTTCATATGATAATTCTCATAGGGGGTTTGCCGTATGCGTTCTCATATGGCGTTGCCGTATGCTATAAATAACGCCCTTTCAGGACTACGGGTTTTCGAATTAAATTCTCATACGATGTTGCCGTTATGCTATGATTACCCCCTTTAATGGTTACACATTTTCACATTTTCACATCAATAGAATTATCCATCATCTACCCCACCCAAACCAATCATTTCCATTGGCAAAAATCAACAAAGCAAATAAAATAACCATTCCGGCGATTTGTGCATATTCCAAAAATTTATCGCTTGGCTTTCTTCCGGTAATCATTTCTACAACCGTGAATACCACATGGCCACCGTCCAATGCAGGAATTGGCAGCAGGTTCATGAAAGCAAGAATGATAGAAAAGAATGCAGTGATTTTCCAGAACGCTTCCCAGTTCCACCCGGTGTCAGGAAAAATGGAGGCCATGGTTTTGAATCCTCCTAGGCCTTTATAGGCACCCGTTTCAGGATTTAAAATCATTTTAAATTGCTGGATATAAAAACTCAATTGCTTTCCAGTTTCCTTTACACCTGCAGGGAAAGATTCAAGGAAACCGTATTTTTTTGTTTCAAGCTTCAGAAAACCAAGGCTATCAGCCTGGAGGGGATTAATATTGTAAAAGCCAATGGCTCCGGTAGTATCCACCAAAACTTTTGTTTGAATGGTCTTTTCATTTCTGATGATAGTAAGCGTAACACTATCGCCTTTTTTTTGCTTAAGGAGAGGTGTCATTTCATCAAAATAATTTACAGGCGTTGAATCAACTGCTACTATTTTATCAAATACCCGCAAACGTTCATAGTTCAGGTTCGCAGAGCTTTTTGCTGCACTGCCGCCTCTCATTGCGTTAGCCCTCGTATCAACTGATACAGATTTATTTGATAATGAAACTCCTTCATCTCTGGTCGGAAACCCTCCTATGATAATTGGCATCCTTGTTTCTACAAGGGATGTAGCACGTTTCCCTTTTTTCTCTACCAATTGTTCAATCAGATTCACCGGAATATTGATTGTCTCTTCTTTTCCGTTTCTCTCAACGGTTATCTGTTTTCCTAATAAAATTTTCCCAGGGATGTCTTCAAAATATTTTACCGGTTCGCCATTAATCGTTTCAATTTTATCTCCATTTTGTAATCCGATTTTACTCATCAGGCTATCGGTAACCCAGATGCCGTTTTTTACACTTTGGTTCGGTATTTTTGTAGTGCCCCATGTAAACAGGATCATCGCATAAATAACAAAAGCAAGCAGCACATTCATCGTAACGCCAGCCAGTAAAATAATCAATCGCTGCCAGGCTGGCTTACTTCTAAATTCCCAGGGTTGCGGTGGTTGCTTCATCTGATCTTTATCCATGCTTTCATCTACCATACCGGAAATTTTTACATATCCGCCCAAAGGAAGCCAGCCAATACCATATTCAGTATCGCCTACTTTCTTTTTAAAAATCGAAAACCATGGATCAAAAAATAAATAGAATTTTTCTACCCGGCACTTAAACCATTTGGCAGTAATAAAATGCCCGAATTCATGAATGATTACTAATATGGAAAGAGAAAATATGAGGTAGCCTGCTTGCAAACCCACTGCCGGCCAATTGATTGCTAATAATGTCATGCTTTATGTAAGAAGTTTAATGTACGATGTTTGGTGTTTTGATGTTGGATGTTTTATGTTGGACGTACTTTTTTTATGTTTGATATTTAATGTTAATTCTTTGATACACCTTCAACCTTCAACTTGGAACCTTCAACCTCTAACTACATTTTTATCAAAGAAGCCGCAAAATTACGTGCCTCTCCATCGCTTTCAAAATAATCTGTAAGATTTGGCTTTTCTATATAATTTATCTTTTGTAAACATTTCTCTATCACTGCAGTGATGTCTAAAAATCCAATCCGGTTGTTTAAAAATGCCCATACAGCAATTTCATTGGCAGCATTTAAAATGCAAGGAAAATTGCCCCCTTTTTCTAATGCAAGCATTGCCAGGCTTAGATTTCGAAAAGTTTTAATATCAGGTTCTTCAAAAGCAAGAACAGGAATTTTTTTAAAATTGGCCCTCGGATTATTATTAGCAACTCTTTTAGGAAAGGTAAGCGCATATTGAATCGGCAGTTTCATGTCCGGCAATCCCATTTGAGCTTTTACGCTTCCATCTTCAAACTGCACCATACTATGGACAATACTTTGCGGATGAATCACTACTTCAATTTGTTCTGCTGTAAGATTAAAAAGCCATTTTGCTTCTATCATCTCCAGCCCTTTATTCATTAGTGTTGCAGAGTCTATGGTAATTTTTGCGCCCATCTTCCAGTTGGGATGCTGCAAGGCATGATCTCTTTTTACATTCACTAAAAAGTTGGGTTTTTTACCAAGGAATGGGCCGCCGCTTGCCGTAAGAATGATCTTCTCAATCTTATTTCTTGTCTCGCCTACGAGGCATTGGAAAATCGCTGAATGTTCGCTATCTACAGGAATAACAGGAACCCTATGCGCCACTGCCATTTGCATTACGATATCGCCTGCAACAACAAGTGTTTCTTTATTTGCCAGGGCAATTGCTTTCCCTTTTTCTATCGCTTTTAATGTCGGCTTTAATCCTGCAAAGCCAACAATTGCAGCAAGCATCATATCATAAGTATCAAAATCAGCAACTTCTTCTAATGCATTTTCACCTGCAAAAACTTTTATATCTTTTGATTCAAGTGCATTTTTTACCGCTTCATATTTTCGTTCATCTCCTATCACAACCGAATTAGGGCTATATTTCAGTGCCTGCTCTATCAGCAATTTATCATTTGTTTGTGCTGTCAAAATCTCTACTTCAAACAAATCAGGATGTGCGTCAATTACTTCCAGCGCCTGTGTGCCAATGGACCCTGTTGAGCCAAAAATTGCAATCCTTTTTTTTATTGATTCTGCCATTTTTACTTCTTCTTTATTCAATTTAACTGTTTAACCGTTTCGAATTAATTCTGATGGGTGAGGACATCTCACTCTGGCAGCTGTGCCGCCGTCTGCACCGACACAATGAAATTATTTTTAATTCAAACGAAGCCGGCAATTTACTGCAATAATTTCTGTAAAGCATCATTCACGTCTTTAAAATTAAAGCTACGTATAATGTTATCCATCATTATAATAATTTCTTTATTCTGGAGATTTCCCATAGATCCTTCATGTGTGTGATTAAGTTTTTTGTCGGTTTCAAAAGTTTTATTTTCCACATCAGCGCCGATTTTTTTGTATGCATCTCTCAAAGGCATTCCCTGCAAAACCAGTCTATTCATTTCTTCAACCGTAAATAAATATTTATATTTTTCATTATCAAGAATATCTTTTTTTATATCAATATTTTCAAACATCAAGCTGATCATTCTGATACAATCTTTCAGATTTTTAATGGCGGGAAAAAGTGA
>JBQCFO010000368.1:0-4603 GCA_051959055.1 Ginsengibacter sp.
ATATAATTTGTCATTAATAATAATACCCGCGCCTAAGCCGGTACCAATCGTCAATCCAATTAAAGAATGTACCTGCTGCACTTTACCAAAATATTTTTCTCCAAGGGCAAAACAATTTGCATCATTGTTGATCAATACCGGAAGGCGGTATCTTTCTTCCATCAGTTTTTTTAATTCAACCACTTTCCAGGAAGGGATGTTTTGAACATCATAAACAATTCCTTTTTCAATATCCACCACACTTGGAACACCAATACCAATGGCTTTAACAGATGAATCAATCAATAGATCGATCAATTCGTAAATTGCACGCAACACTTGATCTACAGCACCAGTTGCCGGAATCCTGACAGAATCAATCTTTAATAATTGCCCTTCTGAAACAATGCCGGCACGAACATGGGTGCCGCCAAGGTCAATGCCGATGATATTTGCGGACATAGTTTAATTAAGAATTAAGAATTAAGAATTAAGAATGCCTTTGCTTTCGGCCTTCAGCTTTCAGCGTTCAGCCTTCTGTATTCGAATGGTTTTATTTTTAATAATTGGCTTCGCCCAAAAACCAACACTTAAAATATAACCGAGTGTGATATACAAAAAAAACATTCCAGTGCGCAATCCAAAATGATCGCCAAGGGCGCCGATGATCAATGGAATCACTGCACCCCCAATTATTCCGGTCAACAATATTCCTGAGAAGGCGCCGTGATGTTCTTCCAACGAATTCAATGCTAAAGAAAAAATGATGGGATACATTACTGATGCAAAAAAACCAACAATAGGAAATGCATACAATGCTACACGATCATTGTTTGTAAATAATCCAATACTTAAAGTGACAATCGCTAAAATCGTAAATCCAATGAGCACTTTGGCGCTGTCCATTATCTTTAATAAAAACAAACCCAGCACGCCGCCAGCTGTCATTAATCCCCAGAAATACGCAACAGCATTGGCTCCTGTTGTTTGCGGATCATAGCGATGATATTCATAAAGAAACTGGGAAATCCAGTTGGCCGTGCCTTGTTCCGTTCCAACATAACAAAACATGGCTATAAAAAACAGAATCACGATTGGCTTTTTTAAAAGATCCAAATGAACTTTTAAAGCCCCGGCCTGTTCGTCTTTACTAAGTATCACTCTTGGAAAACGCGATGCGAGAATAACTATAAACATAATGAGACTTACCGCCGCAAATAACCAATATAAAGAGATCCAGGGAAGATTTGCCGGAACAATAGAAGTGAAAACTTTCTGTACCGGATCTATATTCCCCTTCTTAGAAAGATTGACAACGAGGTAAGAATATACAAGCGGACTGATGAAGGAAGCCGCTCCAAAAATCAATTGAGCCAGAACAGAATTAAACGCATAATTCTCTTCGCCACCGGAGGTGCGAAGCAATGGGTTGATCACCACCTGCAACATCGCCATGCCGCATCCAATCAAAAATAAAGAAATGATGTAACTGGTATAATTCGGAAATAAAACCAACATCAGCGCGCCGATAAATGCAACTACAAACGCAGCTACCATTATCTTTTTTTCTTTATATTTTTCATTCATGATGCCTGAAGGAATGGACATCACACCATAAGCAATAAAAAACGCAAAAGGTAAAATCGCCACTTCGGTAAGACTGAGATGAAAACCGGATTTGATATCGGGAATCAAAGCGCCGATGATGTTTGTAAGAAATGAGATCACGAAAAAAGTAAGCATGATCAGGAAAACGATGTAATAGTTTCTCTTTGCAGTAACGGTAGTTGCCATTGAATTTTAATTATAGAATTTGATGAAGGTTTTATTTTTTATTTAGAATTTCTATTTTTAAAAAAATCTCTTCCATAGATGAAAATCGTTTGTCCATGACCGTTATAGAAGCAGTAAACAAACAAATAATGTCAATTCTGTTTCTTCAAATCATTTCGTTTGTTCATGATTGTTATGCTCACACTAACATACATCATTCGTTTACTTTTCAACCACATCTCCTTTTGTTCCTTTGGCTGTAAGTCCTGTTCTGTCTGTCACTTTTCCTTTAGAAATCTGAACAGCGATTCCTTGTTTGGAGATGGCTGAAACATTGTTCAATGGCGTTTCTCCATCATCGGAAACTGCCACGGCCATTGAGTTTTCACCATTTGCTGTCACTTGTCCTTCAATGTTTATTTGCTTCACAATTCCACCTTCTACATTGTATGAATGTACGTTATCTCCATAAGTTGTGATGCCTCCAGAAATATTCAGTTCGTTAATTTCACCGCCCGGTTTTACACTTATCCCATCTGCAGGCAAAGTCATAATTACTCCTTTAACCAGAGTCTGCCCTGCTGATCCATGAGAAACCACGCCATTTGAAACACTGATGCTGCCGACGGGTTTGCTAAACTGCATTCCTATGGAGCCATTGCCGTTTGTTACGATAGAATGAAAGGTTGCCTTCCCAACGGTGCCATCATACTGGTTAAATCCTCTTGCACCCAGACCAAAAGTTTCTATTTTATCTTTTGCTTCAAAGTCATCAACCACACCAAAATTTACAAAGCCGATGCCGCTTGGTCCATATGATGTTATGGCTTTTTCCGTGGTCCAGTTTTCTACATGTCCCCAGGTATCTAATACCATATCATTCACACCATAAGTTGTTGTTGTTCCAATCTGTGTCAATTTTTTTATTTTGGTTCCATTTAAAATAAAGACTGCAGCAGTAATCATATCCGGCTGTCCGAAAGGGATCATTCCATTTGAGTAAATATCGCCCGTGCTGATATAGTCCGAAAGAACCCAACCTCCATTGTCTCCAAAGCCGGCGACAAACAATCCTGAACCTATAACAGGAGCGCCATTGCGCCCAAGATTGATATTTGTCAGCGTCGCATTAATGACACTTTTTTCATCACTATTATAGTTGTAAACGGTGAATGCTCCCTGGTAAACATTCACGCCATATTTCTGTGGCTGCTCAGAATATCTTCGTGCATCGCAAGCGACCACATCAATATTTTCAGCAATAAGATCTGTTTTATTTGTTCCCGTTCTGGTTAAAATTTGGACCTGTCCTGTAATAGTGAGATCCTTTAATTTCAGTGTTCCTAAATCCGGGAAATTGCTTAATAAATAAATCGCCCGGTTTGTGGGATTTGTTTGAATGATGAGATTTGAAATTTCGTTATTGGCTGTTAGCCCGATGCCGTCGCTATTGCTAAAACTCAAAATACATTTTTCTTTGTCAACACCTGTAATGCTGAAACCTGGAGGAAGTGTAATCGAGTAAGGACAAAGAATGGACGTCTGCAATTCAAGAGCTGTTCGTTGGGAACTATTTAATGCTGCAAGTAATTCTACCAGGGAATTAATTTTCGTAATCATGATGTGATTTTGAAATTTTAGAAATATCCATCCGTGAAAAATCAACTTATTTCTCAAACAGCATTTTAATAATCTTTCAAATTTCTATAAACCCTTCTAAACTCTTCTAAACTTTCCTAAACTTTCCTAAACCCTTCTAAACTCCCTCGCGAACTTTCCCTCCTAAACTACTTCCTCCTTCTCCATCCAAACCGGCTTTGTCTGTGATTGATGATCGGCACTTAATATATCTCTATACAATTCAGGTTTTCTCGCATTCTTGTAACGGTAGCCGCCTGCAAGTTTTAATTTATCTTCCGTAACCGTTGCCATCGCGATTTCATCATTGAAACTTTTTATTTCTACCATCACATCTCCGTACGGATCGAGGATTAGTGAATTTCCGTTTTTCAGTTGATCGCCATCATAACCGATTGGGTTGGTAAAAACATAATAAACCCCGTTGTCATAAGCTCTTGCCGGAAGCCAGCGCATGAGCCATTGCATTCCTTTTGGTCCATCAAATTCCATGCGCAAAGGAACCGGATCCAATTCTCTTTTTTGCCAAAGTGCATCATCTACAAAACCTCTTCCCGGCATGGACGAAGGCGTACACATCGTAACATGCGGCGCAAAAATAATTTCTGCTCCGAGCAAAGAAGTGGCTCTTACATTTTCAACGACGTTGTTATCATAACAAATCAAAATGCCACACTTCCAGCCTTTAATGTCAAAGACAACATATTCATTTCCGGAAGAAAGATATTTGCTGATGAAGGGATGTATCTTTCTGTACTTCGCTTTCAATCCGTTTTTATCAACGCAGATATAAGTGTTATACAATTTATCGTCATCATCAACCTCAACCAACCCAGCTAATACAGTCACGCCGTACTTTACAGCGATTTCCACCAATCGTTGTGTACTCTTTCCGCTGGGAACTTTTTCCGCATAAGATTTCACTTCATCTCTCGAAAGGTCTTTGAAAAAAGTATAAGCCGTGATAGACATTTCATGAAAACTTACTACCTCCGCCCCACCCTCTTTTGCTTTCGCGGTTAATTTTTCTATCACTGAAAGATTATAATCTTTATCGCCGTCTTTTGGCTGGAATTGGGCTACCGCTATTTTTAAGGTTTTCATTTATAATTAAGAATTAGAATTCAAGAATTCATGAATAATTAGAACAGCTGGAACACGAACTTTGAACTTTTAAAGACCTATAAGGTTTTGAAAACCTTATAGGTCTGGA
>JBQCFO010000369.1:0-10141 GCA_051959055.1 Ginsengibacter sp.
GAAACTGCTTTTTGAATCAACCATTCATCATTTCTGTCTGTGTAAATAGTAGTTGCAAACTGCGAAACAATCGGAAAATTTCCATTTTCGTTTTTATCTGAAATATAATTTTGCGCACATAAATTTTGCGTAAAAAAAATAATGCCGGACAAAAAAACCAACTTGTTCATGCCTGATAATTTTAACTGAAACAAAAAGGAAACGGTAAAACACAAATCCCGGTTAAAGCTTTGTTTACTGGCTTAAAACCCAATCGAATTGCCGCCATCTACTGGCAACACCACCCCTGTTATATATGCTGATTCCGAATCTGCCAAAAACAACACTGCATCTCCGATGGTTGAAGGCGCACCTAGTTTACCCATCGGCGTTCTCGACAAAACTTTATTCTTTCTTTCGGGCTCGTTATTCAAAGCTCTTGCTGACATGTCTGTTGCGATAAAGCCAGGCGCAATGCAGTTTACACGGATTCCCTTTGGTGAAAGCTCTACAGCCATTGCGCGTGTCATTGCTTCGATGGCGCCTTTTGATGCGCTATATGCTATCACTTTTGGCAAGCCATATTGCGAAGCCATCGAGCTGATGTTAACAATGCTTCCGCTTTTATTTTCCAGCATGAATTTTACCATTTCCCGCGAAATTGAAAAAATGGATTCCACATTGGTAAGCATTATTTTTTGGAAATCTTCATCGGTTACTTCCGTAAATTCTTTCTTTAGGTTGATGCCTGCATTGTTTACCAGGATGTCAATTTTAGAATATTTATTTACCAGGTTTTTAATCAAATCAGGAATTGCAGACAGATTGGTTAAGTCAAATGCAACTGGTTCGCAAAGTGCACCCAGCTTGCCTTTTGCCTCATTTAATTTTTCTTCATTGCGCCCGATAATAATTGTGGTAATACCATTTTTTACAAATTTCTCTGCAATTGCAAAACCAATTCCTGAAGCGCCACCAGTCACAATGGCCACTTTCTTTTGTTCGTTTATTTCCATCTTATGTTGTTTCTGTTTTTTTGAAGCGTTCCCAAAAAAATAATGCAGTAATTAAATAACTGTTTTCTTTTTTAATGAAGATTTCCTGATAATTAAATTTGACCTTATAATAATCGTGTTTGTGTTTTGAATATTTCCGATTCCTTTTAAATCATTGATAAGATTTCTTGCAGCTACTTCTCCCACATCAATTCCGGGATAATTTATGGTAGTTAATGCAGGCTCAATCAATGTGCAGATGGCATCATTATTAAACCCGACAATGGCAATATCTTCGGGAATCCGGATTCCATTTTCTTTTAAAGTGCGCATGCAAACGGCCGCTAAGAAATCATTCGTAATGAATGCCGCATCCGGCAAAGGAGTCATTTTTAGAATCTGCATAGCCGATTCAATTCCCGCTTTTTCTGAAAGGTCATTGATGATTAATAAATTTTCATCGTAAGGAATGCCGTTTTCAAACAGCGCATCTCTGTATCCTTTAAATCTTTGGGAATAAACATTTCGTTTGAGATTGGATGTGATGTGAACAATCCGTTTACAGCCTTGTTCGATAAGGTGTTGAGTGGCCTGGTAACCACATTTATAGTTATCAATCACGACAACGGTATTATTGCCTTCCTGTTCCACCCGGTCAAAAAATATAACCGGCACACCTTTGTCTTTGAACATTTTAAAATGGTCCAGGTTTTTGGTATCAAAAGCAAGGGAGACAATTAAGCCATCCACTCTTTTTTCAAAAAGATTTTTAGCATTGGCCACCTCTTTCAGATAACTTTCTGAAGAATGTGCAATGATGAGATCGTAACCTGCTTCTGTAGTTACTTTTTCTACACCAGCCAAAACAGAGGTAATGAAATTACTGTTGAGTTTTGGTACGAGCATGCCGATTGTATTCGTATGTCGTATGCGAAGATTTCGTGCAAAAAGATTGCTGCGATAACCCATTTGTTCTGCTAAATCAAAAATCTTCTTTTTTGTCCGTTTGTTGACAACAGGATCGTTTTTTAAAGCACGACTCACCGTAGCGATAGAAATATTCAGCGCTGAAGCAATATCATAAATAGTAACTTCTTTATTTTTATCTTTTACCATTTTTGTATTCTTCCGTGATTTCAATTTAAAATTAAATGGATCAATTTAATTTTCTTTCGGATTCAATTCATTTTTTAATGAATATTTCCTGATAATTAAATTTGATCGTATAATAATCGTGTTTGTGTTTTGAATATTTCCGATTCCTTTCAAATGATTGATCAGGTTTCGCGCAGCCACTTCTCCCACATCTATGCCCGGATAATTAATTGTACTCAATGCCGGCTCAATCAAGGTGCAGATGGCATCGTTGTTAAATCCAACAATGGCAATATCTTCCGGAATCCTGATTCCGTTTTCTTTCAGTGTGCGCATGCAAACAGCGGCTACGAAATCATTCGTAATGAATGCCGCATCCGGCAAAGGAGTCATTTTTAGAATTTGCATAGCCGATTCAATCCCCGCTTTTTCTGAAAGGTCATTGATGATTAATAAATTTTCATCGTATGAAATTCCATTATCAAACAAAGCGTCTTTATAGCCTTTAAACCTTTGGGAATAAACATTTCGCTTCAGGCTTGAAGTGATGTGAACAATTCTGGTACAACCCTGTTCGATAAGATGTTGCGTTGCCTGGTAGCCACATTTATAGTTATCAATCACAACAACGGTATTATTTCCTTCCTGTTCCACACGGTCAAAAAATATTACGGGTACGCCTTTATCTTTAAATAATTTAAAGTGGTCCAGGTTTTTTGAATCAAAAGCAAGAGATGCAATCAATCCATCTACTCTTTTTTCAAAAAGATTTTTAGCATTGGCTACCTCTTTAATATAGCTTTCAGAAGAGTGGGCAATAATAAGGTCGTAACCAGCTTCTGTGGTCACTTTTTCCACACCAGCTAAAACGGAGTTGATGAAGTTACTATTCAGTTCGTGAACAATAATTCCGATCGTGTTTGTATTCTTAGAGCGAAGGTTTCGGGCAAAGTGATTGGTGCGATATTCCATTTTTTCTGCCAAATCAAAAACCTTCTTTTTTGTTTGTTTGTTGACAACGGGATCATTTTTTAAAGCCCGGCTCACAGTAGCAATAGAAAGATTTAAAGCAGAGGCAAGATCATAAATAGTAACTTCTTTATCTTTTGGCATTACAATCGTTTACATAATTTAATAATAACTGTAAAACTAAAATAAAAAAAAATATTTTTAAGAAAAAAAATGTAATCGGTTACATTTTTAAAAAAAATTCCTACTTTAGTCGTGCGAAAGAGCAGAAAATTAATTGTGAAAAATTAAAAATGCGCAGGCTTGTGACGAATGAAGTGCTACAAGGACAAAGGTTTCGAGAAAATGCTCCTTTGAATTTGAATTTATTATTTGCTTTTTTTTTGCTGGAAAAAAATCTACAAAAATATTTGCAAAAGCTAACCTTCCCGAAAAAAAACACCCAATTCAAAAAAAAATTCAAAGTGGTTTGAAAATTTTTTTTGATAGAAAATTTGTTTAAAGCAGATTTTTAAAAACCGTTTAATACGAATTAATAATAATAATCATCATTTTCTAACTTTTAAATTTAAAACTGCTATCATGAAAGGTTTATTTACAAAAAAACTCTTTCCGCCTAGTTGCAGGAAACGCAAAGAAATCTCGTCCTTGTTTATTCTTCCGCTTTTATTCTTTTCCATTAGCGCTTATTCGCAAAACATGAGTAATGTGAGAGGGCGGATAACGGATGAAAACGGTGCACCGGTGATTGGTGCTTCAGTTGTTGTAAAAGGTGCTACAACGGGTGTAAGTAGTGATAACAATGGCAATTTTGAAATCAATGCTTCACCTAACAGTTCACTGTTCATTACTTCTGTCGGCTTTATAGAACAGGAAGTGAAAGTAGCTGGAAGAACGTCTTTGAATGTTACGTTGAAACGTACTACCACTGACCTTAATGAGGTAGTAGTCATCGGATATGGCTCTCAGCGTAAAGAGGCAATTACGGGATCCGTTTCTTCAATCAGCGGCGAAAAATTAAGTGAAGTGCCTTCTTCAAATATTTCCAATGCGTTACAAGGACGTTTACCGGGCGTTCAGATCTCGCAAACTTCAACGCAGCCAGGCTCAACCATGCAAATTCTCATTCGCGGTCAGCGTTCGATTACAGCTAGCAACGATCCGCTGATCGTTTTAGATGGAATTCCTTTTGGTGGGTCCTTTAGTGATATCGATCCGGAGAATGTGAAAAGTATCAGTGTTTTGAAAGACGCTTCTGCCACTGCGATCTATGGTTCGCGGGGGGCAAATGGGGTAATAATTATAACGACCAAAAAAGGATCCGTTGGACAAAAAGCGCAAATAAGCTATAACAGTTATTTTGGGATCCACAAGCTTTGGGCACCATTCCCTATGATGAATGGACCAGAGCTGGATAGTCTAAGGGCACGAGCAGGAATATATAAAAATGGCCCTTCGGAAGCAGAAGGTGTAAATACAGACTGGCAGAAATTATTTTACAGGCCATCCTCACCGGTTACAAATCAGAATATCAATGTTTCTGGTGGAAGTGCAAAAGGCGCCTATCACTTTGGTTTAGGATATTATGATGACCAATCGCTTATTCCTACCCAGGATTTTAAACGGTTTTCAATCAATAGCGGTATAGAACAGGGCGTGGGAAATTATATCCGGGTAGGCTTTACCACCAATACGGACTATAGCATTTCACAGGGTTCACAAGTTGGTATTTACAACATCTTAAGTATGTCTCCACTTGCAAGTCCGTATAATGCAGACGGATCACTCAGGCAAAGCATTCAAATGCCGCTTGATAATTCCTGGAACGAAACCAGGTATATCGTGGATAGTCTGAAAGACCAATGGCTAAATCCAATCAAAACTTTCGGAACATACAACAATCTTTATGCTATTTTGAAGATCCCAGGAGTTCAAGGATTATCTTACAGGGTAAATGTGGGATTAAATTACCGTACGGTGGATAATGGCAGTTATACAGGCACCGGTATCACAAGCACAAATGCGACTACTCCTTCGGTTGCCAGTATTGGA
Organism: Ginsengibacter sp.; assembly: GCA_051959055.1. Classification (GTDB taxonomy): domain Bacteria; phylum Bacteroidota; class Bacteroidia; order Chitinophagales; family Chitinophagaceae; genus Ginsengibacter. The sequence goes on from JBQCFO010000369.1 coordinate 5,091, forward strand.
CATTCGGTTACTCTTAATAAAACCATTGAGAATTTGTTGACCTACGACCGGACCTTTTCAGATAAGCATCATCTTACACTGACAGGCCTTTATTCTGCGGAGCAAAACAATTACAATAGTTCAAACATATCTGCGCAAGGCGTTCCGAACGATCAGTTTCAATTCTATAACCTTGGCCAGGCACTGGGACAAATAACCATCAATCCCGCTTACCAGGGATATAACCAGAGTGGTTTGGAATCCTGGATGGGACGCGCAATTTATGAATACATGGATCGGTATATGTTGACAGCTGTTGTCCGTACAGACGCTTCTTCAAGGCTTGCGCCGGGACATCAGTGGCACACTTATCCCGCCATCTCTGCAGGATGGAATATTGCAAATGAAAAGTTTATGAAAAATTCTACACTGTTCAATCAGCTGAAGCTGCGGGTGGGTTATGGAGAAACTTCCAATCAGGCAGTGGCACCGTATTCAACACTTGGACAATTGAGCACCATTCCCTACAACTTTGGGCCTACAAATGATGTAGTCGGCTACTATGTATCAGCCCTTCCAAATCCCACTTTAGGATGGGAGTATTCTAAAACATGGAATTACGGACTGGATTTTACCTTGTTGAAAAACCGCCTTTCCGGTACCATCGAATATTATATTACCAAAACAAATGACCTCTTGCTCGGTGTTAACCTGCCTGCCACAAGCGGTGTAGGTGGCTATACAGCAAACATTGGGAATACGCAAAATAAAGGTGTGGAACTTTCTCTGAATGGTACCATTCTCAGCAACTACAATGGCTGGACCTGGACAGCAGGAGTTAATTTTTATGCAAACCGCAACAAACTGGTGTCACTTGCATCGGGGCAAACCCAAAATATTGGTAACAACTGGTTTGTAGGTCATCCTTTAAACGTTATTTACGATTACAAGAAAATAGGAATCTGGCAGGCTAAAGATCCCGACTTGGCTATCCTGGAACCAGGTGGAAATGTGGGGATGATAAAAGTTCAATATACCGGAACCTATCAGAATGGCGTGCCCACAAGAGCGATTGGCCCGGATGATCAGCAAATTCAAAATCTCGATCCGAACTTTCAAGGCGGATTCAGTACTAACGTTTCCTACAAAGGATTTGATTTTGCCGCCGTTGGCATGTTTCAGAATGGCGGTATGTTGGTGAGTACACTTTACTCGTCAAATGGTTATCTAAATCTTTTGAGCGGACGCAGAAATAATGTGAAAGTAGATTATTGGACTCCTACCAATACAAATGCAACGTATCCAAAACCCGGTGGTGTAATGAGCGGTGATAATCCAATATATGGAAGTACCCTCGGATATTTCAATGCGTCTTACCTGAAGGTACAGACACTTTCTCTCGGATACAATTTTGCAAATATGAATTGGGTGAAAAGGGCAGGAATTACAAGGGCAAGACTTTATTTCATGGTTCAAAATCCTTTTGTAATGTTCTCTCCATATTATAAAGAAACTGGTATGGATCCGCAAACCAATTCGTATGGGGATCAAAATGCTGCGGTACCTCTGTCTACAAACCTGCACCGCATTTTAACCGTTGGTACCAATACGCCGGAGACCCGCAATTATCTTCTCGGCATTAATTTGACATTTTAAAATTATCAAAAATGAAAAAGATAAATATTAAAACTTATACAGGCGCTGCACTGGTGTTAATGCTTTCGTTATCCGCCTGCTCAAAAATTCTCCAGGAAACTCCACGCAGTACTTATACTCCGGCCTTTTTTAGCACACCGGCAGGTGTAACAGGAGGCATTACTTCTTTATATGCAAACCTGCGAAACATTTATGGTAATGCTTACTATTATAATACCGGCGAAACCGGTACAGATGAAGTTACTTATGCTCAAAGTGCTGATCAAAACTTCAAAGTCATGGACATTTCCGGACAGGGCGACATCACTTCTCAAACCAGCCGTTCCGATGTATTATGGAATAATTCCTATGGGGCGATAAATACCGCAAGCGGCGTAATTGAAAATGGAAGTGCAGCCGGAGTTTCAAATGCACTTGTTGCCGAAGCGAGGTTCTTTCGTGCATTCTACTATTTCCAACTGGTGCAAACTTTCGGCGGCGTTCCTCTGGATCTGGGAGCAGGAATACTAAAATTCAATACAAATCCCGTGGCCATTTCTACACGCAATACTGTGGCGGACGTTTATACCAAAGCCATATTTCCCGATCTTGACAGCGCGGTAAATAGTTTGCCGGCAAAGCCCCGTGTGATAGGTGGTGTTACCAAGCTTGTTGCTCAATTTTATCTCTCAAAAGCTTATCTTACTTATGCCTGGTGGTTAAAAAATCCTAATAATATACCGACTTATCCTGCAGCAGATCGTAAAGATCCGAATGGGCAAAATGCTGATTATTATTTTCAACAAGCTTATAACATCGCAACAGCCGCAATCAACAATCCCAACCCATACGGTTTGATGCCTACATTTTATGATTTGCACAATGGTGCAAACGACCGGAACAAGGAAGAATTGTTGTATGCGGATCACACTCAATTAAATGAACTTTCTAACGGAGCCAGTCTAACCTATGGTAGTGGTGGCGGACAGGATAACTTTGCCGGATGGATGATGACGTGGAACTATACCGTTATCCGCAGCAGCACTTCAAGCTCCTCCTGGTCGCCAGTAAGTTCAGTTCAGCGTGCAGCAACACAACCCCTTGGGCGCCCATGGACCAGAATGGCACCTACCATTGGAGCCATTCAAAATACCTTTGCAGACAAAACAAATGATTCACGCTATGACGGCACTTTTGTAACAACTTATCGTGGAAACTGGAATCTAACCGGAACCGGCGTTAGTCAAACAACATTATACAATGCAAATAACCTTGCTGTTCAGCCGGGCGACGCAATTCTAACTTTTCTTGACCAGCCAAATCCTGACATAAACTATCCGAACAACGCTGGAAGTAGCAACATAGGAGCCGGCACTCTGCCTGGCAACCCAAGCTGGGTAGTTGGGCCGGATGGTATCAGCCGGGTTGTTTATCCGGGATTATGGAAATTAGGTGTGTACAGAACAGACAACAATGGTACCCTGGGACAACCAAATGCCGCGAGTACAAGGCCTTTCGTGATTGCTTATTTTTCAGAGCTATACTTTATTGCTGCTGAGGCAGCGGTAATGGGTGCTACAACCCAACCTGGACAATCGGCAAGAGATCTCATTAATGTTATTCGTGCCCGTGCCGGTATCTGGAGCTATGACAACAATGGAAATATGCCAAAAGTGGAAGACAACAGTGCTGCTATGACAGCGGCAACTCCGGCAACTATAACCATTCCTTATATTTTGGCAGAACGTTCACGCGAATATTTTGGAGATGGCAGACGCTGGTTAGATCTTGTACGGACCCAGCAATGGGCAAATCTTGCTTCTTCTTATCAAATCGCCGGATCGAATTATGGTGATCATAGTCCACAAACGATAACTCGCAACATTCAACCATATCTTTATCTGAGGCCTATCCCGATTGGTCAACTTAATAACATGCAAATGAGCGCAGCAGAATTAGCAGCGTATCAAAATCCTAACTATCAATAAAGATTATTTGATTAGACAAATGGTTATATTATATAGAGCGATTTTTTTCTCGTAATGATGAATGACTGGGGGGATGAATTTCATCCTTCCTTTCAATCTTTAAAGATGCTGCTTTCCAAATAACCTGTATTTTTAAAAACAGAAACGTGGTCCCAATATCGAATATAGGAAATCACAATAAAAGTTGGTTTGCTACAAAATACATCCTGCTAACACACCTTTTATTCAACAACGAAAAATGTATGGCATGACGAAAAAGCTTCATGCTCTTGGGCTATTTAAAACGCAATAGTAGATGCAATTAAGAAAAAACATAAAATTAAAATTTGCATTATTTGTTGCTTTACTGTACCCGGCTATCAATTCTGTTGCTCAAAGCGAACAGGATTTAAAACTATGGTACAACAAGCCATCAGGCGACATTTGGGAAAACGCTTTGCCTGTCGGAAATGGTTTTTTGGGTGCGATGGTTTATGGAAATGTGCATACAGAAACCATTCAACTAAATGAATACACTGTGTGGAGTGGCAGCCCGAACAGGAATGATAATCCATTGGCTTTGGATTCTCTTTCAGAAATCCGCAAACTAATTTTTGCAGGAAAACAAAAAGAAGCTGAGGAAATTGCAAACAGAGTTATCATAAGCAAAAAGTCACAGGGGCAAATGTATGAGCCGGTCGGTGAACTTCACTTGGCTTTTGATGCACAAAATAATTACACCGATTATTATCGTGAATTGGATATCGAAAAAGCGATTGCAAAAACTTCTTATAAAGTTGGCAGTGTTACTTACACAAGAGAAGTGCTCGCATCGTTTCCTGACCGTGTGGTTGTGGTAAGATTGACGGCAAGCAAACCAGGCAGTCTCTCTTTCAACGCGTTCTATTCTACACCTCAGCCGAATGCTAAAATAAAATCTACCGCATCAAAAGAACTAACCATCGCCGCTACAACGATTGACCATGAAGGCATAAAAGGCAAAGTAAAATTCAAAGGGATAACACGTATTAAAACGGAAGGCGGTTCTGTTTCAACAACAGATACATCACTTGTGGTAAAAGCTGCAAATGCAGCCACCATCTACATTTCGATCGCTACCAATTTCAATAATTACCAGGATTTAAATGGTAATGAAAATGAAAGAGCAGTTACATATTTGAACAAAGCCTATCCAAAAAAATTTGCGGATATTTTAAAAGCGCATATTTCAGCGTATCAAAAATATTTCAACCGGGTGAAGCTCGACTTGGGCACTACCAATGCGGCGAAACTTCCAACCGACGAAAGATTAAAAAATTTTGATACAGCAGAGGACCCACAATTTCTAACGCTTTATTACCAGTTTGGAAGATATTTATTGATTTCGTCTTCGCAGCCGGGCGGCCAGCCGGCTACGCTCCAGGGCATTTGGAATAATAAAATGTATCCGCCGTGGGACAGCAAATACAC
>JBQCFO010000370.1:0-5770 GCA_051959055.1 Ginsengibacter sp.
ACTTTTGTTTAAACTCATATACCAGCACCGTAGTATGGTAAGGAATTTCATCTTCAAAAAGGTCATATATCTTTTCCCGTATGATTTCGGCTACAAAAAACCGTTCGGGCAAATCGGTCATTTCATCTTCACCAAAAAACGGCTCACCTTCGGGCAGTAATTGCACAATTTCACCCAACAACTGATTAATGCCGCTTCCGGTTAAAGCCGATATAGCCACCGTTTGTTTAGCATATGGCTTTTGTTGGAAAAACTTTTTTGCTTCTTCTACTCTTTGCGTATTAGCTTTATCTGTTTTGTTAATAACCACTATTGCCGGTACTTTCAGTTTTAACGAAGCAAAAATAGCGTCGCACTCCTCCCAATTATCATTAATAGCTACCAGCAATAGGGCTACGTCGGCATCTTCTAATGAGCTTTTTACTGCCTGCATCATTTTTTCGTGTAATTTGTATTTCGGTTCAATGATGCCCGGCGTATCTGAAAAAATTATCTGGTAGTCTTTATCATTTAAAATACCTTTTATCCGGTGACGGGTGGTTTGAACTTTGGGGGAAACGATAGCCAGCTTCTCTCCTATCAACGCATTAAGCAATGTACTTTTTCCTGCATTTGGTTTCCCAAAAATATTTACAAATCCCGATTTCATAATTCCTGCGAATTTAATTCATCGGATATAAAAGAATCAAACAATTTCTGTTTTCTTATAAGAGAAATAAGTATACATTATGAATCGCATCAGGCTTTTTGTCTTGTGCATCTTTACAAATTGTGTGTGTAAATCCGTTTAATGTTTCAATGATCTTGTGTGTAAAATCTTTTCAGGTATAAATATTGATAATGCAGTTTTTATGAAGCTTCCATCAACTTTTACAAAAGATAAAAACTGTATTCATGCCATCATCGAAACGCCGAAAGGATGTGCCGCCAAATATGATTATAATGAAGAAACGCAGATGTTTAAATTAAAAAAGCTGTTGCCAAAAGGAATGGTATTTCCATTTCATTTTGGCTTTATTCCACATACAAAAGCCGAAGATGGAGATCCGCTTGATGTGTTGGTTTTATTGGATGAATTATCATGGCCTGGCTGTATTATTGAATGTAAAATAATCGGAGTAATGGAAGCCACAGAAACTGAAAATAATAAAACCAACAGAAACGATCGTTTGATTGCGTCAGCCATTGCATCTGAGAAATACAATAAAATAAAAGATCTTTCTACTATGGATAATTATCTTGAAAAAGAAATTGAAAACTTCTTTAACACTTACAATAACCTTGAAAAAAAAGAGTTCAAAATCATTTCGAAAAAAGGTCCAAAGGTTGCGCTAAATTTGATAAAAAAGCAAATAATCAATGGACATAATCAATGAGTTATTCGGACATGGAAAGGATTTGAATTCTTTGCAAATGAGTGTTCGGGCAATAACGGTTTTTTTCATTGCACTGATTCTCATTCGGTTCACCGGAATGCGTGTTTTTGGAATTAAATCCGCCTTTGACACTTGCATTATCATCATGCTGGGAGCGGTTCTTAGCAGGGCGGTTGTTGGCGCTTCCCCATTTATTCCTACCATCGTTTCTTCTGCTGCTTTTGTTATTGTATATAAAATTATTGCACGACTAAGCGTTACCCATCAATCCATCAGTCACCTGGTAAAAGGTAAACCGCTGTCACTATATAAAGATGGAATACTTAATGACCGGAATTTAAAAAAATGCACATTGAGCTATGGCGATATCATGGAAGAAGTACGATTGCTTCTCAATCAAAATTCATTGGATGATATTTCTGAGATCTTCATGGAAAGAACCGGAAAAATCAGCGTCATTAAAAAAAGTAAGGCTGTCGAAAAACAGCAATCATAAGCTCTCAAGGAATAAAATAACATACGGCTAATCCATAGTTTTTTGAATTCGCAAAGTGATTAGACAGTTCATGAAACTGATAAATAATGAGGAATTGGCATTTTTAATTTAACCATTCATCAGCAAAAAGCATATGTGTTAAAGAAACTTAACACGAAAATTTTAAAGCAATAAATTGTACAGTTCAGATTCAAAAAATTCATTTTGAGTTACTGATTTTGGCTGATTGTTTTTTATTTTTTCCATGTAGAGAATGTGATGCCCCTACCACTAAACAATGTTTGCTTTTAAAAGCTTAACTGCCATTGTAATTTGCCTTTATTAATCACTTAAAATTTATCAATCATGAAAACAATTCTCATTATGGCGGCAATGTTACTTGGAGTATCAGCCTGTGCCAGTGTCTCAACTAATGACACTGCAATGAAAAAATTTAAAGAAAATTTTCCTGAAGCACAAAGCATCAAATGGTACAACGGGAGCGACTATTATGAAGTAAGTTTCATTGATAAAAATATTCCTGAAAGAATCTATTACGATCAGGATGGAAATGTTTACAGAACCATTCGCTATTATGATGAAACAAAATTAAACCCGTTTATTGCCCAAAAAATCAAAGAAAGATATGGCAATAAATCTATTAAATGTGTTACTGAAATGCAGGAAGAATCAGGTACACTTTACCAGATTATTCTGCAGGATAAAAAACATTTGTATGTCGTGAATTGCAATGAATCTGGTGATATGTACTTGCAACACCGGTATATAAAAGGATGATAACTGCTCATTTTTAAAGGACCTTGGTGGTTGAATGCCTAGTGATAGTTATTATGATTTTATAATTATATAAACGGAAATTGAAAAAATAAACATTCAGATAACTTGCATTACCATTGTGAGTAATGCAGGTTATTTTAATAACATCAAAACCCAGGTTTATGTTGAAAACTGTCATAATTGAAAACGGTAAGCAGGACGGCAGCAAGATGTCCTGTCTGCTGAATAATTCATGCGACTTTCAAATAGAAGCCATCCTCGGGTCAGTCAGACAATCCATCAATTATTTTTCTCAGTGCAGGCAGCAGGATATTATTTTTGCTGATGTTCAATTACCCGATGGACAATCATTTGAAATATTTACCACTGCAATCATCAACAGTGCTGTTGTGTATACGACCATTTATCAAAAATCTATTGTGGAGGCCATGGAATATAGTGGTATCCAATATTTATTGAAACCAATAGACAAAATACCCTTCGATAAATCTATCATAAACCACCATGTAATGTCTGATCATTTTCTTACAAACCGTCATTCATCTCATAAGGTGATCAATTATCTGAATGAAAAGAAAAAGAGAAGAATGATTGTGAAAAAAGGAAATGAAAATATACTCATGAAGCCTGAAGACATTACGTTTTTTTGTTCCGAAAACAAAACGGTTTATGCATTTGATAGTTTTGGGAAAAAATATGTTGTGGATAAAAATCTTTATGAATTAGAACAACAACTTGATCCGGATATTTTCTTTAGAATAAACCGTCAATATATTCTGAATGTGAATTTTGTAAAAAGCTACCGCACATTTGAAAAAGTAAAACTACAGGTTGTGCTTAAATCTCCTACAGATCAAAATCACATGATCGTAAGCAAAGAAACTGCGCCATCTTTTCGAAAATGGATTATGGGGGAATAACAATCGTTTAAGAAATCTTCTGCATATCTTTAAATTTCATCTTACAAGGTTCTCAATTTGGAATATTAACTGTCTGGCTGGTTCAATTAGTTTGGCTATTTCCTCTTGAATGTCAGAATCGGGACGGTTATTACCCCGAGCATAAGAGCCATATAAGATCAATGTAGCAATAGGTTCTAATGCCAATACAGAAATTTTTTTTTTGCAGATTAGATTTTCTTTTTGAATCATAAAATAAATTTCTGCAATCACCTCAATTGGACAAAACCTGTGCAAAGAACAGCAAGATATCAATAGCATTGTTTATAAATTGGTAATATGAATTTTATAAAAACAGAAATTCACTTTATTTATTCGTTTACTGCAGATTTCGTTGTAAAAGAACAGGTAAGAGACACTAAAAAAGCCGCTCTTTTTGAGAACGGCTTTTTATAATGTGATTGTAAAGATTTACCCCAGATAAGCTTTCAAAGCACTGCTGTATCTTGCTTTCTGCAAACGTTTAATCGCTCTTTCTTTTATCTGGCGAATTCGTTCTTTTGTAAGATCATATTTCTGGCCGATTTGCTCAATGGTAACACCATTTTCGCCATCGAGGCCAAAGTATGCATTTACGATTTCAGCTTCACGCGGACTAAGTGATTTCAATACTCGGCGGATTTCATTTTTCAATGAATCGTGCATTACATCTTCATCTGTTTCGCCTCCGCCTTTTAAAAGATCACCCATTGCAACATCTTCTGCTTCATGTACCGGCGCATCCAGCGAGGTATGACGCGTATTACTTTGGAAAATATTGTTGATCTCTGTTTCGCTCATTTCCAGAATTTCAGAAAGTTCTTCTGTAGACGGCTCTCTTTCATGTTCCTGCTCAAAAGCCATGTAAGCTTTATTCGCCTTATTGTAAGTGCCAATTTTGTTTTGTGGCAAGCGGACTAATCTGCCCTGCTCTGCCAACGCCTGTAAGATAGATTGGCGAATCCACCATACAGCATAAGAAATAAATTTGAAACCTTTGGTTTCATCAAAGCGTTGTGCCGCTTTAATCAAGCCGAGGTTGCCCTCGTTAATCAAATCGCTCAATGATAAGCCCTGGTGCTGATACTGTTTTGCAACTGAAACCACGAAACGTAGATTGGCTGTTGTGAGACGCTCTAAAGCTCTCTGATCGCCCATTTTTATTTTCTGTGCTAAAATAGTTTCCTCCTCAGGAGTGATCATCCCAATTTTTGAAATTTCCTGCAAATATTTTTCAACCGCTTGTGAATCACGATTGGTAATTTGCGTAGCAATTTTAAGTTGCCTCATTTTGTATAGAATTAATAGTTATTAGACAATTTTGATTGGGAAAACGTTACAAAAAATATGTTAAGTACAGTTATCTTGTAATACATTTGCAAATTTACAACCTACATTTGAAATTTCATAACGTTTTACTCAAATAAATGTTTGAAAAAGAATATTTTATGATTCTTCTGATTTTTTTTAACACCTTTCGCCCAATATTTTATTTTAAGATTAAAATTTTAATTTCGCTTTCATGATAGAATACCGTTCTGACACATTTACCAAACCTACTCCTGGAATGCTGCAAACAATGTTCCAGACTGAAGTTGGCGACGACGTATTTAACGAAGATCCAACTGTAAATCTTTTACAATCAATGCTTGCAGAAAAGTTTGGCATGGAAGCAGGGCTGTTTTGCCCGAGTGGAACCATGACCAATCAAATTGCTATTAAATGCCATACAGAACCAGGTGGAGAAGTGATTTGTGATAAAATGAGCCACGTTTATATTTATGAAGGTGGTGGGATTGCTTTTAATTCCGGTTGCCAGGTAAAGCCGCTCGAAGGGAATCGTGGAAGAATTAATGCTAAACAAGTAGCCGGCGCAATCAATCCAAATGATATTCATAAAGCGAAAACACAGTTGGTAAGCCTGGAAAATACGGCGAATCGGGGCGGCGGGAGTTGTTATGATTTTGCTGATATTCAGGGTATTAAAGAAGTGTGCCTGGAAAATAATTTGAAGTTGCATTTAGACGGTGCAAGGTTGTTTAATGCAATGGTGGCGAAAGATGAAAACCCCAAAGATTATGGAAATATTTTCGATAGTATATCTATCTGTTTGAGCAAAGGTTTGGGCGCTCCGGTTGGCAGTGTGTTATTGGGAAACAATGAATTTATCCAAAAAGCGCGTC
>JBQCFO010000371.1:0-5018 GCA_051959055.1 Ginsengibacter sp.
AGTGCAATGCAGAATATTATTAATAATGATTAATAAAAAACCCACCATAAAAAAAAATAAAAATTTAAAGATAATGCCTAAAATATTATTTCGAAAAACAATTTTAGTAGTTTTAATGGTATTCGGTCTTTCGGCTTTTAATACCCTATCTGCTCAATCTCTTCAGAATGCTGTGGAGAAAATCTATAACAGGTACGATAGCCTGAAATATATAACTTTTGATGTCAGGTATCTCTATAGCACTGACACGGTCAACGGCGATTTTAAAAGAGATGTGGTGAACGGAACTTTTACTCTGGCGGGTCAAAAAGCGATTTATAACATCGGAGATATTCAGTTTATGCAGAATGATTCCTTTCTGATTTCAGTGTACCCGGCAGAAAAAATAATTAACGTTTCGGAACCCAATTCCATTCCCAATAGCGTCCTTCCTCTAAGGTCAGTTCTGGATAGCGTGATGCTTTCTTATAGCGAGCATTATAATGTCAGTTCTCTTGCCGATTCTTCCATTGTCACCGTTTCGCTTATAAGAGCTGATAGCCTTGCTCAATATGATAAAATCGTGGTTTCCTATGATACATCAACCTATTTCCTGACTTCTATCGAATATGATTTCCAGGAAAACGATATGGTAGAGCCAGAAGATACAGCGCTGAACGTTCAGATTGTTTCCCATAAAAAGAAATTTGTGATTCAGTTCTTAAATTATCGGGTTGATAATTTCTCCGAAAAAATCTACGATGAATCAAATTACATCTGGTTCGAAAATGGGGAATGCAAACCTTCGGATAAGTATAGAGGCTACAGGGTGTACTATTCCAAACCTCCGGTTAAAAGTAATACAAGACGCACAGATGTAAGTTGAAATTAAGACAAATGTATTCATCCTATATGGTTTATTCATTTTAGAACTGACTAATATCCTGTTTATGAAGATAAAAAGAAAAACAATTATTCAGATTTGCTTAATATTGCTATTTCAATATGCCGGGCATTTTTCAGCATATGCCGGTGACGACCCTATCCAGACTTTCCCTTTATTGGGAAGTAAAGATTCCGTTAAAGTAAATTATGTTTCCACGGTGGCAGATTATCAAAATCTGTTAAGGATAGCCAATCCTTCTTTGCAGCCGCTGATAGAGCCCAATACTACACATATCACCAATATAGTGTCAATAGGAATCGAAGAAGAAAACAAAAGTTATATTCAAACAGATTTCAAAGTTTCTATTGTATTGCATATAAAGAAATATGATCAGTCCCTGAATCTGTCCGATGAATTCGATTCCACTTTTACGATAGATTACAAAAAGGCAGAAGGAGCTACATATAATGCTGTTCAATATCTTTCTTTTGAAAATGCATATAAAGTAGAAGTTAAAATCGCTGGCATTACTCCCGATGTAACCAGTTGGGATGTAGCTAAGGTACTTAGAGTGGATAATATTCTTGAGGTGAAAAGAGATTACGTATTTGATTGTTCCAAATCTATCGGCAGTTTAAATGTGGCTTTTGACAACATTAATGGTGAACTTACAGCAACATGGGGCGATCCAAACAATGGGCAAACAGAATATGATCTTGAATGGGCATGGATAGACAGCAGTTCAATTACTGATTACCAGGATAACGGACAATTTGTCGAGGATAAGTTATTTGCAAATAATGCCACAAGAGTTACAGTTAAAACCGCCGGTTACAATATTCCCTTACTTTATGATGGCGGCGGAAAATTGTTTGTGAGAGTGAGGCCGGCACAAATAAAAAGCAGCGGTCAAAGAGTGGAAGGAGAATGGACATGGATGAACAGTGCAACAGGTGAGCCGGTATCCTTTTCTTATGCAGGACATGAGAATAATTTAAACTGGCAGGCCAGCACCAGTTATGCAGAAGAAGGAAAAAGAAAATCGGTAGTTCAATATTTTGATGGCACTCTTCGCAACCGTCAGACAGTAACAAAAGATAACACAACAGGAACTACCATCGTAGCAGAATCTTACTACGATTACCAGGGAAGGCCGGTGATACAGGTTTTGCCGGCGCCTACCTTATATACGATCATTCAATACTCCGAAAATTTTAATAAGTCAATAAACTACGACGGATATCCAAAATGGGCTTACGATAAATTAGAGCCGGGAGCAGCTATATGTGGCAATCCAGCTTCTGCCCTGAGCACTACTACAGGTACTGCAAAATATTATTCTCCTGCCAACGATTTAAATACTACAGGAACCGGCTACAACCTCGCTAAATACATTCCCAATTCTGAGGGAGCAATCAGCGGTGCCGCATATCCTTTTGCAGAGACCAGGTTTAATACTGATGGACGGATAGCAGCACAAGGCGGTGTTGGCTATACTTTTCAATTAGGAAGCGGTCATGAAACCAAATATTTTTACGAAAGCCCTGCCCAGGAAGAATTGGATGCGCTCTTTGGCACAGATGCCGGACTTGCGTCTCATTATTTTAAAAATCTTGTCAAAGATGCAAACGGGCAATACAGTGTAAGCTATACGGATATGCACGGAAGAACCGTAGCAACTGCTTTGGCAGGAGACGCGCCCGGCAATTTGGACTCGTTGTTAAGCTCTAATAAGAAAAGCTTTACAAAACAATTAATCGATGAAGAGACAAATCGTGTTACAGGCAAATCGATTGTTTCTGCGAAATCACTTGTGGTTCCTAAATCCGGATCTTATACTTTTAATTACAAGTTAAATCCTGACCAGCTTAAACTGGTTAACTGCAATAGCTCCGAAATTTGTTACGATTGTATCTATAATCTGAGAATAACGATCAATGCAGATTGTAATGGTGTTTCAGGCTTTCCGTATTCAGTAATTGACAGCAACTTTACAGTAAATGGAGATTTAAATTCTCCTGTTTGTAATGACAACGGAAAAACCACTGGTTATTTTAATAAACAGTTCTCAGTTACCCTGCCCGAAGGCGCTTATACCATTACTAAAACCCTTTCATTAAGTGACAGCGCTCAAAATATTTACCGGGACGTTTTTCTAAAGAATGACACTTGTAAGCAATACACTGATTTCTATAACGAAACATACCAGGCGCTGCAATCTCAAAGCAATTGCGTAATAACCTGCTCCGCCTGCGATTCCGCTATAGGGGGTGATCTTTCAGGTTTCAGGGCAAACTTTATTCTCGCATCAGGGTTAACAGAACCGCTTTCTGACAGCATGGAAGCGGCAATTACAGCGGCTTACAGCGAAGCCCGTGCAAACTGTGACAGGATATGCAATGTTACAAATAGTGATGGGATGGAAAACATCCGTAGTATCCGGCAAATGATGCTGATGGATGTAAGCCTCCCAAACGGGCAGTATGCGAGCCCTGATAGTTCTGCTGCAAAATATAACATCTTTAATAGTGGTACCGATCTCTTAACACAGGAATATCAGAATCAATCCGGGCAAAAAGAGCATCCGCAATATGTCGGCGTTCCTACTCCCCAGCTTTTCAGCGATCAGTTTAAGACTCCGTGGGCAGAACAACTACTCGCTTATCATCCCGAATACTGTATGTTGAAAACTACCATGGACCAGTTGCCCGCAACTTATCAGTTTGAAGCTGATCTGAAGAAACTGGATTCCTGGAATGAAATGGTAGCGGCAACCCCGGCTACACCCGGACAATATGTTACCAACATATTGGGCCAGGATCCGTTCTTTAGTAATACATCAGGCAATGCACCGGGTAGCGGTTATTATGCTGCCATGCATGATTCAATAACAAATTATGTTTCACTTGAAACAGGGCATGGGTATGCAACGCTCTGGCAGGTTGCGCAGTCAATCGTATTCTGCCGCAACCTGGATACGGTTGACGGAATAAACAGCGCCCAGTCAGTTTGTGTGCTGAATACACCCGCCACACCTGCAATTAATCCCACCACAGGTTGTGCCAATGACTGGAACCTGGTATGGCAAAATTTTCGAAATCTTTACCTGGCCAAACGTGAAATATTTATTTCGAAATACCTGAAAGACCAATGCGCGGCAGTTACCAACTCTTCACTCCTGGAGCAGGGAAAAACACCGCGCTTTATTGATTTTAGTGATAATACTTCTGTAAATACGAATGGTGAAGAAAATGAGAATGCTTTTTTTGACCAGGTTGGAAGCGGAAGTCCTGATGCATCTCAAACAGGGAAGGCTCTTCTGGCAGCTCAATATGACAGTACCTGTATTGGTTATGCCAATACCTGGATTTCTCAACTCGCAGAATGTGATATCCTAAGTACCCGCTGGGAAAATCAGGCTACAAAGACCGCTGACTCAACCTGGATTGTTGACAGGTTAAGAGATGTTTGCAGGAACGGGTCAGACCAGGATCATTATCTGGGCTCATCAAGCATTGATCCGGCAAAATTAAACAGCACTTTATATCACTATACCGATTTCCCGTCTGTAATAAAGCAATTCTTCCTCGACCATGGAATACCGGTGTCTGCTGCCGCATCCTGCAATCCTTATTTAATCACAGTGCCAAAACCTTATGACCAGCAGGCGCCGCTTACAGATATGGCAGTGGTAACAAAGCCTTCTGACTGCGAGTGTACCCAGATTACCAATTTATCCAACGAATACCATCTTTCAGGTTATTCCGGCACTTTCAGTGATTACCTGGAAAAGAAATACCAGACATCTGTCAGCCAGGGAGCATTGGATACTTTACTTGCTTTATGTCAGGGAACTTATTCATGCGTATTTCTTCCGGCGCCGATTATATTGCCTCCCGTCTTGCAATGTCAGAACAATCATAGCACCAACTCATTATCAAATGCCTGTATCAATTGTCAGCAATACCAGGTAATAAAAGACTCATTCCAATATATTTATAACCATATCGCTCCGGTACAGAATCCGCAAACCAAAGACGACAGCGACTGGAATGCCGCATTTGAAAGCTTTGCCAACTATAAAACCGGGTTTACCAAAACCTGGCAGGAGTATGCAACATTTGAAGACAGTTGTAATAACTCAGGAGGATTT
>JBQCFO010000372.1:0-2649 GCA_051959055.1 Ginsengibacter sp.
GTTAAAAAAGACAAAGCTTTAAAAAGCGATGGTTTCAGGATAAATAAAAATGAAATAATCGCGAATACAGATGCCGGTATTTTATATGGAGTATATCAGCTGTTGCGCGATCAACAAACAGGTGAGCCGATCACGGATAAAGTGAACAATCCTTCATATGAAGTGCGTATTTTGAATCATTGGGACAATCTGAACGGAACGGTAGAACGCGGCTATGCAGGCAACTCAATTTTCTGGAGAAAAGACAACCCTTTCACCGTTACTGATGATGATAAAAAACTTTGGCAGGAATATGCAAGAGCAAACGCTTCTATCGGCATTAATGCTTCGGTGCTTAATAATGTAAATGCATCGCCATTAATATTAAATGAAAATTATTTGAACCGTGCAAAAGATATTGCAAATGTGTTGCGGCCTTATGGCATAAAGGTTTATCTCGCAGTAAATTTTGCCTCTCCATCTACACTTGGAAAATTAAAAACTGCCGACCCGCTTGATGCAGATGTAATTGCCTGGTGGAAAAATAAAGTAAAAGAAATCTATAGTTTGATTCCGGATTTTGGCGGTTTTCTGGTGAAAGCGAGCAGCGAAGGACAGCCAGGTCCTCAGAATTATGGCCGCTCACATTCAGATGGCGCCAATATGCTTGCAGATGCATTAAAACCTTACGAAGGAATTGTGATGTGGCGAGCTTTTGTGTATTCAGCCAATAATGAAGACCGCGCCAAACAAGCTTATGATGAATTTATGCCGCTTGATGGAAAGTTCCGTGATAATGTGATTATACAGGTAAAAAACGGCCCGGTAGATTTTCAGCCGCGCGAACCATTCAGTCCTTTATTTGGTGCCATGAAAAAAACTTCCGTGATGCCGGAATTCCAAATTACCATGGAATACCTGGGCCATGCGAATTACCTGGTGTTTTTGTCGACCATGTGGGAAGAGTGCCTGAAAAGCGATACCTATCAGAAGGGTAAAGGCAGCACCGTTGCCCGTTGCACAGATGGAAGTATTTACCCCCAAAAGTATACAGCAATTGCAGGCGTTTCGAATGTTGGACTGGATACGAATTGGACCGGACACCAATTCAACCAGGCAAACTGGTATGCATTTGGGAGACTAGCGTGGAACAATATGTTGAGTAGTGAACAGATTTCCGGCGAATGGATTAAGCTTACTTTTGATAATGCGCCCTCTAAAAAATCGGGTAAACCAAATTATGCTTCTGACTGGAATAAAAACTTCCTTCAACCGGTAAAACAAATGATGTTGGAAAGCCGAGAAGCTGCAGTAAATTTTATGACGCCGCTTGGCTTGCATCATATTATGTCAGCAAACGGACATTACGGTCCTGGCCCCTGGTGGGCGCCAAAAGGAATGCGGCCCGATTGGACACCTCCCTACTATCACAACGCAAGCAGCACCGGAATTGGCTTTGACAGAACCTCAAAAGGCAGTGATGCGGTAAGCCAATACCATGAACCATTGGCTTCCGAGTTTAATAATGTAGCTACCTGTCCTGAAAAATATTTGTTGTGGTTTCATCATGTACCGTGGGATTATAAAATGCACAGTGGGCACACTTTATGGGATGAATTGTGTTACCATTATCAAATGGGCGTAAACCAGGTTCGGAATTTTCAAAAAATCTGGGATAAGGCAAGTCCTTATGTCGATAGCACCCGGTTTATCGAAGTGCAACGCAAATTGCGTGCGCAGGAATTGAATGCAAATTTATGGAAAGATGCCTGTACCTTGTATTTCCAGCAATTTAGTAAGATGCCCATTCCTTACGACTTGGAGA
Source organism: Ginsengibacter sp. (assembly GCA_051959055.1). GTDB lineage: Bacteria > Bacteroidota > Bacteroidia > Chitinophagales > Chitinophagaceae > Ginsengibacter. The sequence goes on from JBQCFO010000372.1 coordinate 1,805, forward strand.
GACCGGTACACAACCTGGATGAACTGATTTATAATGACAGAGGAGACGGGCAGTCACATTAAATTTAACGGGAGTTCGATATAAGAAAATATGTTACTCCTTCGGAGTTTTTCACAGTGTTTTTAAACCATGCTATAATAATTTCATCCCTCAGGATGGTGTTTTCAAGCCTGAAAGGCTGTAATTATTGTAGAAAACGGTTGATTATTAAATAAATCCCGAAAGATGACATAAAATAAAATGAGAACATTGTTAAGTCGGACTCACATTAAATTTAGGCAGCAGCAGGCATGATATCTGATCAATTTGAACAAAAAAACAAGACAAAGATTTTGCATTATCGAAAATGAAAATCTTATTTATTTGTTCCTTTACTGTATAGGCAAGTTCTTTAAAAAATGAAGAAGAAAAGGGAAAGCTGTCGTAAATGGGGAAATATTTTGTGCTTTATTTACAACCGTTTACAGGTCAAGGTTTCCTTTAACTTCAATTAAAGATTGCTTTTAATAACTTTCTTTTGAGAAAAAAATGTAAACGATTACATTTTGATTAAAAAAACATTATTTTAGTCGGCGAAATGAATAAAGATGATTGAAGTTTAATAATAAGTAGGACCAAAAGAGAGAATTGTCTGTTCAAAAAAAATATAAAATATAAATTAAAAACAAAAAATTATGTCTGTTATCACTGGAAAAAAACAGTTCTTTAAAAACATCCCCGAAATAAAATATGAAGGCCCGAAAAGTGATAATCCTTTCGCATTCAGATGGTATGATGAAAATAAAAAAGTTGCCGGAAAAACGATGAAAGAGTTTTTCAAATTTGCCTGTGCTTACTGGCATTCC
>JBQCFO010000373.1:0-4625 GCA_051959055.1 Ginsengibacter sp.
CACAATTTTATTCCGGCACAAAAGGCTTTTCTTTTTGAAAGTGCAGATTTGCATTCGCCAATGGGTGGCAATATTGCCTGCTTTGATGATGAAAGCAAACTTACAAACGTTATGAAAATTATGAAAGGTCAACCGCTTACATGGAATGAAGTTATTAGTGAAAAATAAATGAAGATTATAAATATCATAGTGATCCTTCTTTTTTTATTTGCATATAAAAATGCGGATGGGAAAAATATGATTATTGGAAAAACCATTCCTGTTGGGAAAAACAGGGAAATAAAAACGATTCAAAATGGTGTGGCAATTGCCAATGATGGTGACACTATTTTAGTAGATGCGGGATTGTATAAAGAAGGAGGAATTATTATTTCAAAATCCATTGTCCTCAAAGGAATCGATCATCCGGTAATTGATGGAGAATACAAACATGAAATTCTTTTTGTCAGGGGAAAAGAAATCACTATAGATGGTTTTAAACTGCAACATACAGGAAGATCTGAAATCAAAGATATTGGAGCAATTATGATTTACGACAGTTATCATGTTACCGCAATTAACAACATCGTTGATGATGCGAATTTTGGAATTTCACTTCAAAATAGCAGAAGCTGCACCGTCAAAAATAACAGCATTACGGCTTATGGGAAAAATGAAGTGCAAAGCGGAAATGGTATTCATTGCTGGAAGTCTGACAGCTTGCTGATTATCGGAAATAGAATCACCGGATGCCGCGATGGAATTTATTTTGAATTCGTTACCAACTCGCTGGTGTGGAGAAATATCAGCAGAAAAAATGTGCGGTATGGAATTCATTTTATGTTTTCCCATCACGATACATACGTCTCCAATATTTTTGAAGAAAATGAATCAGGAGTTGCCGTGATGTACACGAATCACATAAGGATGTACAACAATTATTTTCTGAACAACTGGGGTGGCGCGGCTTATGGTATTTTGCTAAAAGACATCACCGATGCAGAAATTTCGGGAAATCATTTTACAAAGAATACAACAGCTCTGCACATGGAAGGATGCAGCCGGAACAATTTTTATAAAAACACTTTTTCGAACAATGGATTTGCGGTAAAAATACAGGCAAGTTGTGACGACAACGCTTTTTATGAAAATAATTTTAAAGGAAACACATTCGATATCGGAACAAACGGATCGCTTGTTCTCAATACTTTCGATGGAAATTACTGGGACAAATATGAAGGTTATGATTTGAACCGCGACAACATTGGCGATGTCCCTTATCATCCGGTGAGTATGTATTCGATGATAATCGAAAGTAATCCCGCAGCGCTCATGCTTTTCAGAAGTTTGATTGTTTCTTTATTAGATAAAAGTGAAAAAATATTACCGGGCATCACACCCGAAAATTTAAAAGATGAAAAACCTTTAATGAGGCCGTTGCAACTATGATACACGCAAAAAACATTACAAAAAAATTTGGAAAGCTGAAAGCGCTTGACAATGTGTCCATCACATTTTCAAAAGGAGAATGCATTGCCTTGCTGGGTCCAAATGGCTGTGGCAAAACCACTTTAATCAAAACATTGTTAGGAATGGTGGTTCCCGACAGCGGCTCCATTCATTTTAATAATGAACTGATTACAAACAAATGGCAGTACCGCAGCCACATTGGCTATATGCCGCAGATTGGTCGCTATCCCGAAAACATGACCATTGCAAATGTGATAGACATGATGAAAGACATCCGGAAAGGAACGGATCGGGCGCCGGATGAACAATTGGTTAAAAGTTTTGGCTTAAAAAGTATGATGCAAAAAAAGATGAGCACACTTTCGGGTGGCACCACACAGAAAGTGAGTGCCGCCCTGGCTTTCATGTTTCATCCCGATGTATTAATTCTGGATGAACCGACGGCAGGGCTTGATCCGTTATCATCAGAAAAACTGAAACAAAAAATAATTCAGGAAAAAGAAAATGGTAAACTCATCCTCATCACTTCCCATATTTTGAGCGAGCTTGACGACCTGGTAACGGAGGTTTTTTATATGCAGGAGGGAAAACTGTTGTTTCATAAAAAACTTTCTGTTTTGAAAGAAGAAACGGGAGAAATAAAACTGGCAAAAGCCATCGGCAAAATAATGAGTAAGGAGGTAATTAATTATTGAACTATTGTTATGAAAAAGATCTTAAAATATGTAATTGTTGATATCGTTCAAAATAAAATTGTTTTGATCTATACACTTTTATTACTCGTCATATCCCTCGCAGTTTTTAATTTGGAAGACAATGCTGCGAAAGGAATGCTCAGCCTGCTGAATATCATTTTGATAATCGTTCCGCTGATCTGTATTATTTTTTCGACGATTTATATTTACAACAGTTCAGAATTTATTGAATTATTGGTAAGCCAGCCCTTAAAAAGAAGAACCATCTGGCTGAGTATTTTTTCAGGGTTAGCCAGTTCTTTATCGCTTGCTTTTTTCATCGGAGCAGGAATTCCCATACTGCTTTATCATGCCGATTCTACAGGGTTTATCATGATCGCAATGGGATTATTGCTTACTATTGTTTTTGTAAGCATTGCGATGCTCGCTGCAGGATTAACCCGTGATAAAGCAAAAGGCATTGGCCTTTCAATCCTGCTGTGGCTCTACTTTTCATTAATATTCGATGCACTGGTTTTATTCTTTTTATTCCAGTTCCAGGATTATCCGTTAGAAAATGCGATGGTGGTGTTTAGCTTTTTAAATCCGATAGATCTGAGCCGCATTCAAATACTGCTACAAATGGATATTTCCGCTTTAATGGGATATACTGGCGCCGTCTTCCGTCAGTTTTTTGGAAATAATACCGGTATTATTCTTTCCTTCCTGGGCTTGTTCGTCTGGATTATTTTTCCGCTGATCATTTCTATGAAGAAATTTGCAGGAAAGGATTTATAGTCGGAAACAAATTTGAAAAAGCTACTCCTACTTCATTGGTTACTGATATAAAGTTCTTCAACAAGCACAATAAGTATAATAAGAACTGGTGTTGCAAGCAATATTCCCCAAAAGCCGACTAATAATCCCAAAGCAATCTGGCTGGTAATACTTAATGCAGGTGGAATATTAATCATCTTTGTCTGTACCAGCGGTTGTTGAATTGCATTTTGAAGGAATTGAATGAAAGTGTAAATACAGACGATAATCACTGCCGTTCCCAATCCGTGAGTAAGTCCAATCAGCACCGCGGGGATTAAAGCAAGCAGCATTCCAAAGTTTGGTATGAAATTAAAAATTGCTGCAATCAGCGCTAAAGTGAGTACCATCGGAATTCCGAGAATCATCAATCCAATAGCAGTTGCAACACCAATGAAAACCATACCGATGAGTTGTACCGTTAGCCAGCCCTTCATAGTAGTGGTTACTTTCTGAATAATTTTTGCACCTTTTTCTTTTGCTTTTGAAGGCAGTAATTTCACCATTCCTTTTTGATAGACTGTTGGGGATGCAATAAAAAAGATAGCAAGCAGGAAAATAATATACAAGTCGCTTAAAACACCAAAACTCGAAGAAAAAAACCGGTTTAAGATGTCCAAAGTTTTTGTAGAATCGCCTGTTGCATTGAATTGCTGAAGTAGATTTTTGCCTATTGCACTACTCGCGATATATTCTTTTACACTTTGGATGGTTGAAGGAAGAGTTTGTGATAGTTCTGAAATCTGCACCTGGATCGTTGCCCCTACAAACCAAATAATTCCCGCCAGTAAAAGAATGTTTATAATGACTGACAGAATAATCGCCAACTTTGATGAACAATGCAATTTTCTTTCAAAAATACCTGCCACGCCATAAAAATAAAGGGCGATTAATGCGCCAGCCAACACCAATAAAAAAACACTAAATAAAATCTTAAAAAGAAAGAGAAATACAAACATGAAAGCAGCAATGCTTACTACAATCCATACTTTTTTCCGGAAGGTTAATTCCTTTTTCTGATTAGTTTGTATTTCGTAATCAGTCATGGGGAAAAAAATAGGGGTTATTCAATTTGAGCTACATTTTTATAAAAAATACTAATACAAATGGTATGCCTTTAAAAAGAAGCTTTGGGCCAGGTGGCGGGTAACGTTCTAACCAGTCTGATGTAGGAGCCGGCCTGCTACACAAAATGATTCAAAACTAAAACTCCAGCCAACCCTGTAATAGAGACAATAGTTTCCATCATTGTCCAGGTGAGAAAAGTCTGTTTAATGGTAAGATTAAAATATTCCTTGAACAACCAGAAACCACCGTCATTTACATGTGAAAACATCAGGCTTCCGGCGCCAATAGAAAGCACCATTAATTCAGGATGAATCTGTTGGTTAATCCCGAGAATTGGAAGCATAATCCCAACAGTAGTAAGTCCGGCGACAGTTGCAGAACCAATACACACGCGGATGATCGCAGCGATGAGCCATCCCAAAACCAGCGGAGACAATTGCATGTCTTTTAACAACTGGCCGATATAAACACTTATGCCGCCATCACTCATCACCTGCATAAAAATTCCGGAACCGGCAATAATTAAAAGTATCACAGAAATACTTTTGAAAGCTTCTTCTAATTGTTTCATAATTGAAGGAATTTTCTTTCCTCTTTTCATCCCTAAAAAATAAATGG
>JBQCFO010000374.1:0-2585 GCA_051959055.1 Ginsengibacter sp.
CCGGTTCCTGTATAAGAATGCCGGAAGCCGTGTTTGCTGCACTTGAGAAAGATTGAATTTCGAATGCTTTATTGACTCATTATTTAAAAATTAAAAACTCATGAAAAAAAACACGTTACTTTTTTTAGCAGCAATGGTTGTAGCAACTTCATTTATTGGCTGTAAAAAAGATTCTGCTGGAGCAACCTATTATGGAGATGAAACGAAAGTTGGAGATGGTAGCATCCAAACTTTTGTAACCCTGAACAACAATGGCCAACCGGAAAGCATCGGTTATAAATTTAGTGAAAGCATGCTGAGTGGTTTGCCCAGTGAGGATGGAATGGGAAATATGTTTGATCTCAGCTTTCCAAGCCAGGCAAGCAATACAGGCTTTGACCATGGCGAGTTGGACTGGAATCCGCATGGTCATGATCCTGTGCAGATCTATGGATATCCTCATTTTGATTTTCATTTTTATTTGGCAGGAATGGATCAGCTTTCACAAATTGTTCCGGGTCCTGATACGGTTGCAGTAGAACCGCAATATATCCCCACCGATTATATCAGTGGCGTAATGGCTGTCCCAAACATGGGCGTTCATTGGGTTGATACGACTTCCTCAGAAATGCAGGGAAAAAAATTTACTGCCACTTTTATTTATGGTTTTTATCATGGAAAAATGTTGTTTGTTGAACCCATGATCACCAAGGAATTTCTGGAAACTCATCCGGATATTACCATGGATGTAAAACAACCTGCTGCATTTCAAACTCCGGGATATTATCCAACAAAATGGAGCATCCATTATGACGCCGCAAAAAGAGAGTTTACGGTAGCCCTGGAAGGATTAGAAAAGCATTGATGGCTTTTACAAACGATCCAAATATTTCAATGATTTTTTGAATCAAACATTTTAAAAAACAACTAAACATAAAAACATGAAAAAGATCATTCAATTAGTGGTGTCCTTTCTTTCGCTGATTTTAATTTTTCCATCGAAAGATACTTTTGCCCAATCAACAACGATGGCAATGAAATCCAAATCCGGCTTCGGATTCAGAGTTGGATTGAATTATGCAAAAGTGAGTGGGAGCAGCGACTCTGTTCAATACCGGTATAAACCAGGACTGATGGTAGCTGTTTTTTTAGCGCCTCCCTCAACCGGCACCATTGGCTTCAGGTCTGAATTATTATATTCAAAGCAAGGCTTCGATTATACGAATCCAAACGGTGTTACAGGAACCGTTTCAAATGATTACCTGATGATCCCACAAATGATGACCATCAATATTACCAAATTTGTTCGATTGCAGGCCGGAGCTTTTGCAGGATATTTATTGAATACAAAAGATTCGAATATACCAAAAACAACAACAGATAATGATCCTTCCAAAGCTGCTTTAGACCTCATGAACCGGTTTGATTACGGCGCTGCAGGTGGCATAGAAATTCACCCGTTCAAAGGATTGATCCTGAATGCAAGATATAATATGGGGTTTGCAAAATTATATAAAGAACAAAGTGATATAGCCCAAACAAATCCCACTTCTGTCGCTTCTTTTAACCCTTTAGCAAAGTATGAAAATATAGACACGAAAAATGCAGTAATTCAGATTTCAGCAGGATACAGATTTTAAAAACACACCTGTTCATTTTTAAAACATTTTATGATGAAAACAAGAATCACTATCACTTTATTTCTTATTGCATTAATTCCACTTTTTTGGATAAATTGTGATCATGACCATTCGTCTGAAAGCCACAGTAAGCAAGACAGTACGTTCACTAAAAATGATTATGGCGGTTATAAAAATGAAGTTGAATATGGAAAGCATTTAGTCGCAATTATCGGATGCAATGATTGTCATACGCCAAAAATAATGACACCAATGGGACCGGTTCCAGACACTACTTTACTCTTGTCCGGTCACCCTGCAAAAATTCCTTTTCCGGCAGTAAATCTTAAAGAGATCGAAGGTAAAGGACTGGCAATTACCAGTGATGAAACCGCCTGGGCAGGCCCGTGGGGCATTAGTTATGCCGATAATCTAACATCGGATGCAACAGGAGCAGGCAGCTGGACCAAAGAGCAATTTTTTACAGCGATGCGTGAAGGAAAGTGGAAAGGAATGAAAAACAACCGTAATCTGTTGCCACCAATGCCCTGGGAAGATTTCAGGAATATGACAGATAATGAACTGAGTGCTATTTTCGCTTATTTACAATCTACAAAACCTGTTCAAAATGTTGTACCGCCCGCTGCACCTCCTGTTGCTGTGCCACATCATTAACTTACTCAAAATCTGTAAAACCCCCTGCTCTTTCAGTTGGAGGTTTTTTTGCCCCTGATCCAGCAGGCCAATTGATTTGTTTAAATTCTTTCTTATTTGATTTTTATCCTTGCTTGCATCACTGGTGTTTAAAAGAGAATTTTCATCATTGGTGTCTCCCAGCAATTGCCAAACGATTACACCTCCTGCCATATTCAATGCCAGTTCCGCTTTCTTTTTACCCGATGCGGGTCTTCGCAAAAAATGAAAGAACCCGGTGTTGGTTTTCCCGCAAAAAAGCGGGACAACTGAGCGAGGGAAAATGGCGGTAGC
>JBQCFO010000375.1:0-3330 GCA_051959055.1 Ginsengibacter sp.
CCAATGCGATGAAAGTAGCTCAATTTCTTGAAAAAAATCCGGCAATAAGTAAAGTGAATTATTTAGGGTTGCCTTCTCATCCCGATTATGCAACTGCACAAAAACAAATGCGTCATCCGGGGCCAATGCTGAGTTTCGAAATGAAAGGCGGACTGGAAGCCGGGAAAAAATTTATTGATAAATTGCAAATGTGTGTTAGAGCGGTTTCTTTGGGAACCTGCGATACACTTCTATCTCACCCCGCTTCGATGACGCATTACGGCGTTCCAAAAGCTGATCGGGAAAAATATGGAATCACTGATGGATTGATAAGAATGAGTGTAGGAATAGAAGATATAGAAGATATTTTAAGTGATTTGGAACAAGCGGCAAGGGATTAGGAATTAAGAATTAAGAATTAAGAATTAAGAATTAAGAAATTGAACATTCAAATCAGAAAAGCGGAAAAATCCGATTGCAGGGCAATGATGGAACTCGTCAAAGAACTTGCGGTTTATGAAAAAGCACCAGAAGAAGTAACGGTGGATTTTAATCACTTTGTAGAAAGTGGTTTTGGCGAAAAACCGGTATGGTGGGCATTTGTAGCAGAAATAGAAAATAAAGTTGTGGGTTTTGCACTTTATTATATTCGTTATTCTACCTGGAAAGGGCAGCGGCTATATTTAGAAGATATTCTGGTGAATGAAGCTTATCGTGGAAAAGGGATTGGCAAATTATTATTTGATGAATTGATTAAAGTAACGAAAGAAAAAAAGTTGGCAGGAATGGTGTGGCAGGTACTCGAATGGAATGAGCCGGCTATTAATTTTTATAAAAAATATGAAGGCGTGAAATTTGATGGAGAATGGGTGAATTGTAGTTTGGATATAAGGCCTCACCCCAACCCCTCTCCGGGGGAGAACGACACGCTTTGAAAGGGCGCTTTTAAGTCGTGAAGACTAGTGGAACTGGCCTCACCCAACCCCTCTCTGGGGGGAGAGGGACACGCTTTGAAAGGGTTTGCATTTAATTCGCGTAATCAGTGGTTAAAAAAAATATTATGGCAGAAAAAATTTCAATGGGTAAAAAGGGAAAATTAAATGTTCCCGATAATCCAACAATTCCTTTTATAGAAGGTGATGGAATAGGCCCGGATATCTGGAAAGCAAGTGTGCGCGTTTTTGATGCAGCGGTAGAAAAAGCATTTCACGGAAAAAAGAAAATTAACTGGTTAAAAGTACTGGCGGGAGAAGAAGCATTTACAAAAACCGGTGAATGGATGCCGCAAGCCACCATGGATGCTTTCAGGGAATATTTATTAGCCATAAAAGGACCACTGACTACGCCTGTAGGAGGAGGCATTCGCAGCCTGAATGTGATGCTGCGACAGGATTTGGATTTATACGTTTGTCTCCGGCCAATAAGATATTTTGAAGGAGTTCCATCTCCAATGTGGCAGCCTGAAAAAGTAAATATGGTTATTTTCAGGGAAAATACAGAAGATATTTATGCTGGAATTGAATACATGACCGGTACTCCTGATGCAAAAAAATTATTGGATTTTTTACAAAATGAATTGCATGTAAAAAAAATACGCTTTCCGCAATCTACTTCTTTTGGTATAAAAGTAGTGAGTAAAGAAGGATCACAAAGATTGATCCGCGCAGCTATTGAATATGCGATTGCCAATAAATGCGCTTCGGTAACGCTGGTTCACAAAGGTAATATTATGAAGTTTACAGAGGGAGCTTTCAAAAACTGGGGTTATGAATTGGCAGAAACAGAATTTAAAAATGAAACTTATACCTGGAATGAGTGGGAACGCACCAAAAAAGAACGGGGAGAAGCGGTAGCAAATGAAGACATGCGGATAGCTGCAGTTGGAGGAAAAGTAATTATAAAAGATGCGATTGCAGACAATTTTTTACAACAAGCTTTATTAGCGCCACAGGATTATTCTATTATTGCTACTTTAAACCTCAATGGGGATTACATCAGTGATGCGCTTGCTGCACAAGTGGGCGGAATTGGAATTGCACCTGGTGCAAATATTAATTACATCACCGGAAATGCCGTTTTTGAAGCAACACACGGTACAGCACCCAGATTTGCCAATACCAACAGCATGAATCCTTCTTCGTTAATATTAAGCGGAGTAATGATGCTGGAATATATGGGATGGCGTGATGCAGCTGAAATGATTACCAATGCAGTTGGAAAAACCATTCGTAATAAAACCGTAACAATAGATTTTTACAACCTGATGAAAGGAGGAACACTTTTGACCACAAGCGAGTTTGGTGATGCGATTATCAAAAATTTGTAATTTTAGCAGTTGCACTCATTTTTCCGTTTCAGCTTTCAACATTCATCCTCAGCTTTCAACGTTCAGCTTTCGGCTAATCATCTTATTAAACTGACGCTTCCTTTTTTAAAGATTACTTTTCCCTGGTAATCTACTGCTTCAGCGATCCATACAAATACGCCCGGGTCCTGTGGCTGTCCTTTAAAAGTGCCGTCCCACCCCGCTTTTTGTTGGGTTGTAGAGAAAACCAATTCTCCCAAACGGTTATAAACTTTAAAGAAATTGAGCATTTTTATCCCAATTGGAATTGGCCTGAATACATCATTTAAACCATCACCATTTGGTGTAAATGCATCCGGCACATATAGATCCGGTTTTACTTTATATACCGTTACAAGAATGGTGTCAAAAGAAACGCAGCCTGCGGCAGTAGAAACTTTCAAAGTGTATTTCTGGCTTTCTGATAATAAAGCAACCGGATTTGCAATGTCAGGATTATTCAAGCCGGTTGGTGGCGACCACGAATAAAACTCAGCCCCGGTTCCATTCAATTGCAGCGGCTGATTTACAACAATTGAAGTATCCTGCGGCCCGGCATCGGCCACTGGATTTTGAACAGTTATGAAAACAGAATCAAATGCTGGTTTCGGGCAACCCAAAACATCATTAACCTGAACCACATATCTTATGGATTCTTTTGGCGTTGAAACGGGATTAGCGATTTTGGAATTATTTAAAAACAGGTCTGGTGTCCAGTTGTAAATACTTCCACCTGTAGCATGAAGTTGATAACTTTTAGGAAAACAAATGGTAGTATCATCAACTGTTTTTGCATTTGGATATGGAACTACCCTTACCAAAGTATTACCTGTCGTGCTGCATTTTCCAATACGGGCAGTTACATGGTATGTCGTATTTACTAAAGGAGCAACCCGGACGTATTGTGCTGTATCATCCATAATGGTATTCGAAGGCGTCCATAAATAATGCAATCCATCGCTCAATGGATATATGGTTGCCGTATCTTTCAGGCAAATTGTCGTATC
>JBQCFO010000376.1:0-4567 GCA_051959055.1 Ginsengibacter sp.
TGCAATATATTAATGCAGGGTATGAACTAAAATTGTTGAATAACAATAAAAAAGCCTTTAGCTCTTTACAGGTATATCTCAATGCGTCTAATATCGGCATCCTGTGGCGGGCTAATAAGGAGAAGTTAGACCCGGAAGCTCCCTATACTGCAGTATCACGTAGCTATGCAATAGGGATCAGAGGTAATTTCTAAATATTTAAATCAAAATCATGGCAAACAAAATTTTAATACCAATTATCGCTTTCATCCTGCTTGCTGCTGCAGGACTGTCCTGTAAAAAATATTTGGACCTTAAGCCGGATAAGAAACTGACCGTACCAACTACGGTTAAGGATTTACAGGCTTTATTGGATAATACACAAATAATGAATAACAAGTCGCCTTCATATGATGAAGCTTCTGCGGATAATTACTTTTTCCCTTCAGGAAATTATTTACAAGAAGGTAAAAATGCAAGAAACGCGTATGTATGGGAGAATTATGATTACAATTATCCTAATGACTGGAATGTCCTCTATGACGGAGTCTATTATGCAAATGAAGTATTAAATGGATTGGAAAAGGTGGAAAGAACTGCAAATCATGCATCCCATTGGGACAATGTAAAAGGCTCCGCCCTGGTTTTCAGGGCCAATAACTTTCTTAAAGCCGCCTGGATCTTTGCGAAAGCTTATGATGAAGAAACAGCTGATACTGATCTGGGAATTGTATTAAGGACAGACCCTGATTTTGATAAAGTTGATACCAGGGCAAGCGTAAAAGCAACCTATGAAAAGATTATCAATGATTTGGAAGCAGCAGCGCCTTTGTTACCCGATCGTCCTGTACATGTCATGCGTCCATCCAAACCTGCTGCTTATGCATTACTAGCTAGAACGTACTTGTCAATGGGATTGTATGATAAGGCATTTAAGTATAGTGATCTGTCATTGGGTTTAAACAATAAATTAATCAACTATAATACAGAGAATATTGACGATATGCTATTCCCATTCCGACAGTTTAATGAAGAGGTTGTATGGAATCAGACAATTGACTTAATGAACTATACTATAACCCCTGGAATTGTAATGATAGATTCTGTACTTTATAAAAGTTATGATGATAATGATCTTAGGAAACGGGCATTTTATCTTGACGCGTCCATTTTTTTTCCCGATATCAGAGGGTACTTATTCAAAGGAACCTATATGGGCGATTTTGGCAGTTTGTTCACTGGCATTACTACCGCCGAAATGTATCTGATTAGAGCAGAATGTTATGCGCGGGCAGGTGGGATAAATGATGCAATGGCTGATATCAATACATTCATGAAAAATAGATGGAATAACCAGGTAACCTTTCCGGTGTTTTCAGCTTCAAGCAAAGAAGAAGCCCTAAATATTGTTTTGACTGAGCGGAGAAAAGAATTGGTATTCCGTGGTTTACGTTGGATGGATATTAAACGCCTGAATAAAGAAGGAGCAAATATTGTTTTGAAAAGAGTAATAGAGGGGAAAACCTACACCTTGCAACCTAATGAAAACAGGTATGCACTACCACTGCCGGCCGATATTATCCAAATGACAAGTATACAGCAAAATCCAAAATAATTTAAATATGCTTTTCATGAAATTGTACCATATACGATACCGGTTAATTTTTTTGACCATTTTATTCATCGGATCCGGACACACATCCTATGGCCAAACGTTGCCAAAGGAATTAAAAGTTGGTGATAAAATGCCGGATGTAGTATTTAATAATTTGATGAATTACTCAAAGCAAACGGCGCGCCTTTCTGATTTCAGGGGGAAAATAGTGGTGTTGGATATGTGGTCATCGTGGTGCGGCTATTGCATTGGATTGTTTCCTCACATGGATTCATTGCAAAGATTGCATAGTGATAAGTTGCAAATACTGTTGGTAAATGGCAGAAGCAAGTTGTATAAAGACAACAAGAAGAAAATTGGAAATATTCTTGATAATGTAAGCCGAAGGACGGGGAAGCCACTGATAGTTCCTGTCGTTTATAATTGCCCGGCTTTAGATGATTATTTTCCATTTAAAATATTACCGCACGAAATTGTAATTGATAAAGAAGGGTATATAATCGGGATTACATCAAGCGAAGAAATTAGCTTTAAAAAGATAAAAGAGCTCATTGATGGTAAGCCTGTTGCCTTTTCGCCTAAGGCAGACATAATTAATTATGATGACACCAAGCCTCTCTTTATAAATGGGAATGGTGGTCCTGGTAAGAGTCTGATTGGCCAATCTGTCTTTGCTGGGTATACTCAGGGGATTAGCGCTATGACAGGATATCCAAATTACGGTGATTCTTCTCAAACTACTTTCAGAATAATTAATAACCCTTTAATGTCTTTATGCGGATTTGCGTATCCCAAGCTCAGAGGCTGGCCTGCCAGCAGGATTGTTTTAGAAGTAAGGGATCCCAAAAAATATCAAATGAACGACAATGAGCATGAGAGCATTAGTGAGAACAGAGAAAAATATTTCTGTTATGAATTGATACTGCCCGGCAAAAGAACAATGGAGGAGATGATGGACTATTTTAGAGATGATCTCAAAAGAAATCTGAACATTTCCTTCAGAACAGAACATAGAAAGGTGAAATGTTACTTTCTCACTGCAACAAGCGCTGTTGATAAGTTGCTTTCTGATAGCGGAGAGAAAGAACAAAATTTTTTCGATTACAGCCCTTCTAATTATATAAAAAACTGGACGATAGCTGAAATGACCCAATTATTTGACTGGTATTTTCCGCTCTATGACCTAACCAGTATAACAAAAAAAATCTCTATGGAAATCCCAAAAATAAAGACAGAAGAAAGCATGAAGCAATCACTATTATCAGCAGGCTTTTTAATAAACGCTCGTGAAATGGAGATAGAAGTAACTGTTATTTCGGATAGATAGTCCGCTTCGACTGAAAAATTTTACGATGCTTGCAATCCGACTAACCATATTTTATGCCGTTCCTTGCCAAGCAGATTTGATTGAAATAATCAGTACAATCGTTAGCGGTGACATCAACAAAAGTCCCATTGAGTGCTACTACTTGTTAATAAAAATAAAACTTAAAAGCAGAGTAGCACTTGTGAATCCAAAAAAAAGTCTTTACTGTTTAACCTTAATTATATTGAATAACTTCAATAAAGATCTTTAAGGAATTTCCAAACTAATCTAAGCAAAGTCCTTTGTAGTACTGAACTGGCAAAATGAAATGAATTAATTTGATGGTAAAATAATGATATCAAATTGTGTGGTACAATTAGTCTTCTTTATACAAGACTACAACTTTTATTTAAATGCTGCTTCTATTCAAAGATTTTAAAGCATCTCCCTCTGTAAAAAACAGAAATAAGGAAGCATTTAAAATGAAATAAGAATATGAAGATTGTATTTCTTCCATCAGAGAATTATAGGTTTTTAAAGGTGATACAATCATTGGTCAATCTGTATGCCTTTTTCTCGATTTTTGAGCACTTTTTACAAGTTGGTATACCGGATTTTTTATAATCGGTTAAAAGCAGAAAAAATCGGTTAAAACTGAATGAAAAGTTTTTTAAGGAATTATTTTTTTCATACTGATGAATCGTCAGTTCACCTCTGTCATAAACTTTCCGTAGAATGCCGTATCGGCAAAAAGTCGAAAGAAATTCAGGCTGCTGGAAGCAGGCAATTTTTGCCTCATTTTTTCTCTTAAAAAAGTCGGTCATTTGATCAGTCATTTATCAGTCAACAAAGGTGGGAGAATGCGGTAAAAACTGTTACAAATTGACTTTTCTTATAAACAAAAAGCCTGTAAATCAATGACTTACAGACTTTTCTATGTGCCCAGAACAGGAATCGAACCTGTACATCCTTGCGAACGACAGATTTTGAGTCTGTTGCGTCTACCAATTCCGCCATCTGGGCTTGTGGCTTTAGCTTTTCAGCTTACGGCCTGTTTTTAACGGCTGCAATATTACGCAATGAATCCATTCTGTCAAAATGATTTTTTGTAAAACCAGCAGAAAAATAAAACACGAATTTGAGTTATTTATCCTTTTGCTGTCGTGGAAATTCGGATATCAATTTGGTGGTGCACTACCGTTATTTGTTACTTCCTAATCCTTCCTTCACAAGGCTTAATTCTTAATTCATAATTTATAATTCATATTTCTCATTAATTTTACCCCTTTTTAAAAATTAATTGATGTTGAAAATTGGATTAATCAGGGAAGGGAAAATTCCTCAGGACAACAGAGTAGCGCTTACACCTCAGCAGTGCAAATGGGTACAGGAAAATAAAGATATTTCTATTACGGTTCAAACCTCCGAAACCCGCTGCTACACGGATGCTGAATATAAACGGGAAGGAATAGAAGTGAAAGAAGATTTGAGTGAATGTGATATTTTATTCGGGATAAAAGAAGTGCCGGTAGATATGTTGATTCCTGGAAAAACGTATTTTATTTTTTCTCACACGCGCAAATTGCAATCTTACAATCAAAAACTTTTGCAATGCATTATTGCTAAAAAAATTACACTTATTGATTATGAATGCCTCGAGCATGAGG